>JAUWMC010000023.1 GCA_030613375.1 Microcaldota archaeon | reverse complement strand
CTTTAAGGTTATTTCCACTTAAAAACATATCATAATCAACTACCCGTACACTATCTAAAGTGAAATCCTCTTCTGTAATTACATTACTATATTTAGATTTAATTTCGCCTTGTAATTCATTATATATTTTATTAAATTCCTTTTTACTCTTTACAAAGGATATGGTGCTACCTCCAATTGAAACACTATAACCACTAAATCTATAAACATTGAAATACAAAATGGATCCGCGGGATTTTTAGGGGAATAATGAGTGGTGGGCTCCCTAATTTGCAACCTACTTTCCATACGGAGCCATTGCCATCAACTCCATCTCCAGTCTCTCAAGCATGGCGCAGAGCGCTTATGGCTGCTCCTTCCGGTCTGACCAGGTTCGCACAAAGCTACCATCCTGAAAGGGAAGACTTCAACGCCTAAGACAAAGGACGCATGAAGAATAAATCACGCTTCAGGGCTTCGACCCGCCTAAAGGGGATTTGCGGAAAGGGACCCCTAGACCCCATCTAGCCCACCGCAGTAATTAGCGCTTACTTTCCTTTTAAAACTTACCTATATCTCGCCCTTTTCTCAATCTTCTCAATTCTTGCGAGAACTTCCTTTGCCCCGGAGAATTTCTTATATCCTTTCAAAAAGTGGTCCTTTCCTTTTATGCCCCGCAGCATAGTAATAACATCATCCGCCATCCCCTCAATCTTTTTTGAAAAAGAGCCAAGCCCAAAATCAATCACGTGCAGCCCGGAAGAATTCACAATGATATTATATGGAGTAAAATCCCCATGAAGAATCCCAGCAGAATGCAATTTCCCAAGAACCACCCCCGCTTTCTCCAGTTCACCCTTCTTCTCAGATAGCTTCCTTCCATTAATTCTTCCAATCACAACGTACTCCAAACCAACTTCAAAAACAGTAGGGCAGGAAATCCCTGCAAGTTTTGCTTTGTGCAGCAGCCTCGCCTCTCTCCGCGTGCGCCCCAGCCGTATCCCCTCATCTATCTCCTTAATCCTGTACCCCTTTTTCCTCCTCTCTTTTTTCAGCACATCCTCCCCAAGAAACTTCGCAGGCAGGAGTACTGCTTCAGCTCCTCTCATCAGAAGCCCCCAAACGTGAAGAACAGGGCAAGCGTAAACAACCCAAATGCCCCATAAATGATTGGGTTCCATGCAAGCACTTTGCTTCCATCCAATGGGTAAATCGGAAGAAGGTTAAAAAGCGCAAGGAAAGTATTTATCCATGCAATCGAAGACCAGAGCTCAATCCCACCCAGTGCGCTGAGCAACGCAGGCCCACTTACCATAAGCGCACCCATGGCCAGAAGCGCAATAACAACATTAGTTACAGGCCCTGCAATCGAGATTATCCCGTTTTCCTTCCTGGATATCGGCCCCCCCTCTCCATGTATGTAAACCGCACCCGGAGCGATAAACATAAACCTAGTGGGAAGGATTGCAAGCAGGAACATGAACCCAAGCCCCTTTGTCCACATCTTGAATTGTGCGTAATGCCCAAAGTAATTCGCAGTGAATTTGTGCGCTAGCTCATGCAGGATAAATCCTAATCCAAGCGCAACTAAAAAGAATGAAGAAAGTGAAATAAACTCCTGCAGTTGCCCTACAATCGAAAATATTCCAATAGCATTTATGGAAAGCGCAAACGAAATTGCAATCACTGAAATAAGAATCTCTTTTGCTTCCTGGTTGCTTATTCCTATCATCTCATCACCTGCGTTTTCTCTTCGTACATCAGCTTTACCCGTGCATGTGAGAAAAGCCCCTGGTAGCTTTCAAGAATCGCTACCGCTTCCCTTCCTCTGGAAAGTTTTACCCGTACTTCATCATTAATCCTGCCGTCGTCCAGCACAACTCCTGTAAACCCAAGAAACCTTGGGAGCGCACCCTTCATAATCTGTACATTATCCCCTTTTTTTACCCCTCGTATATGCGGATACCCAAGAACAAAAAGAAGTGAAATTCCGAAGGACGCAGCCATGAATTTCGCAAGCGTAAGCAGCCCCATTCCAGGGTCTAAAGCAAATGCAATAAGCGCAACCGCGAAAAGCGCAACCATTAGCTTTACTCCTTCTATTGCAAGCATAATCCTTACCTGTACATCTGGCCCCCAAGCTCATCCTTGAATTTCTTCACGCTCTCAATATCTTTCTTCCCAACTCTGGAACCAATAACCTTGAGCGCATTTTCAAAATCTTTGGAGCTAACGTGGTCTTTTTCTTCACGTATCGCCATCATTCCTGCTTCCCTACAAAGGTTCTCAATATCCGCACCGGAATACTTTTCAGTTACTGTTGCAAGATTTTTGATGCTCACTCCCTTAAGCGGCATCTTCCTTGTGTGTACCTTGAATATTTCCTCCCTGGTCTTTTCGTCCGGAAGCGGAATTCCAACAACTCGATCAAACCTTCCTGCCCTCAAAAGCGCTTTGTCTAACATATCCGGCCTATTAGTTGCCGCAACCACGACCACCCTTTTCATCGCCTTCAATCCGTCCATTTCGCTGAGTATTGTGTCCACAACCCTCTCCGAAACAATACTACCTCCACTGCTTCCTCTCCCTCGCTCAGGCGCAATCGCATCAATTTCATCAATAAACAGAATGCATGGTGCAGCCTGCCTTGCCTTCTTGAACATTTCTCTAGTAATCTTTTCGCTTTCCCCCACCCACTTGGAGAAAATCTCGGGCCCGTTTATCGCAATAAAGTTCGCCTCACTTTCTGTTGCAATTGCTTTTGCAAGAAGCGTTTTACCCGTACCCGGCGCTCCGTACATGAGAATTCCCTTTGCAGGCCTTATTCCCATTTTCTCGAATACTTCTGGATTGTGCAATGGAAGTTCAATCAATTCCTTGAGCTCAGTTTTTATGGATTCAAGTCCTCCTACATCTTCCCAGTGCACATTAGGCCTTTCCACAAATACTTCCCTCAATGCAGAAGGGGTAATTCCCTTCATCCCATCAAAGAAGTCATCCCGCGTAACCTTCAAATTATCAAGAATCTCGTCCGGAACATCATCCTCATCCAGATTGATTTTCTTCTTTTCCATTTCTACCCGGAGCCTTCTTAGCGCGCGCAGCGCAGCTTCTTTTGTAAGCAAAGAAAGGTCTGCACCCGTATATCCGTGCGTAAGCGCAGCAAACTCCTCGATTAATTTTTCTTTGGTTTTGTCCGTCCCAAGGGGCATGTTTCTTGTGTGTATGCGCATAATTGCTTCCCTTTCCTTACGGTCCGGAACCCCAAGTTCAATTTCACGATCAAAACGCCCAGGCCTCCTGAGTGCAGGATCAATCGAATCCACACGGTTTGTAGCCGCAATTACAATCAGCTCTCCCCTATTTTTCAGCCCATCCATAAGCGTAAGAAGTTGACTTACCATCCTCCTTTCTACTTCTCCTGTTACCTCTTCCCTCTTTGGGGCAATCGCATCAATCTCATCAATAAACAGAATAGAGGGAGCGTTCTTCTGTGCATCATCAAACAATTGCCTTAATTTTTGCTCGCTCTCCCCAACATACTTGCTTACGATTTCCGGCCCGCCAAGGTAGAAGAAATTCGCATCACTTTCATTTGCAACAGCCTTTGCAAGCAAAGTTTTGCCTGTTCCCGGAGGCCCTGAAAGAAGCACTCCCTTTGGAGGCTCAATTCCTAGTCTTTCAAACAGCTCAGGGTGCCTGAGCGGAAGCTCAACCATCTCCCTGATTTTTTGTATTTCCTCCTCAAGCCCTCCAACATCATCATAAGTTACTGAAGGAACATTTGCAAGCTCCTTTACAGGTTCTGATTTAATCTCAATATCAGTTTTATCCGTAATAATCAATGAGCCAGAAGGGTTTGTATTGAACACAACAAGTCCAATAGGAGTTCCGAATACCCCAATCGGAAGCACATTCCCCTTTATCACAGGTTTCCCAACAAGTTTCTTCTTTACATATTGGTCAAACCCTGCATGAAATCTTACAGCCTGTTGGGGCGCAAGCGTAATTTTCTTTGCTTCCTTTGCCTCAGTCTTGCTCACCTTTACCTTTTCTCCAAGACCCACACCCGAATTCTGCCTGAGAATTCCGTCAACTCTGATTGCATCCTCATCAGGATCTGAGGGGTGCGCAGGCCACACTATTGCAAGCGCAGCCTTTTTTCCGGAGAGTTTTACAACATCCCCACTCGAAACTTCCAGCTCTTCTCTTGCCTTTGCTCCAAGTCTGGCAATGCCTCTTCCCACATCGTTTGCAATCGCTTCTGCAACCTTAAGATAAATCGATTTTTTTTCTCCCACAACAATCACCTTAGTTCGGCCTGCTCAGCCACTTTACCCTCTTTTCCTTTCTTGAACAGCATCAAAACATCTTTCCCAGTTATTTCGGGCAGCTTCATCTTCACTATCATGTGCAGGTCGATGTCCTCCTTTAAGTCTTTTAAGTTTAAAAACTTAATGAGGACGTGCTTTTCTGCTGAAAATCTTTCACCACCCGCAACCAACACCGCTTTATCTCCTTCCCACTCAATTCCTTCAAGCTTTCCCCTGAAGATATTATCTCGATTCTTCTTCAGCAACATCCTCGCATTTCCCTCCACGAGTATCTCCGCTCCGTTGTACTCAACACCCTCAAGAAGCACAGAATCTCCCACCTGCAGGTGATCTCCCTTTGAAGGATTATTTACTACTGAAACTGGCACACCCTCAATTGAAAACACAAACGCATTTCCCTTCATTCCCTCAATGCTTTCCACCTTTCCCATGCACATAAAACTATCCCCTTCTTTAACTTCGGAAATAGGCGTAACCTCCGCCTTTTTCACAATAGAATACGTAGTTTTGTACCCAATATTTACCCTCCCCATCTTAACATACCCCTTTTTTATCTCAAGCAAATCCCCAAGATGCATCCCCCCAGCTTTTTTCGCTTCATCTCCCCAGAAATTCACGGAAGCATTCCCACTTTCATCAGAAACAATCAATACCCTCAACACTGCGCCCGAAGGAAAGCTACGGGTATTTCCAATCTCCACTATCTTTGCCTCAAGATCTACGGAGTCCATTCCATCTACAAGATCGGAAATTTTAGTTACCTCACGTTCAATAAGCCCCATCTCAGATGCAATAAGCTTCGCTGCCGCTTCCTTAGTGAGAAGCCCATGAAATCCTTCTATACGCTCCTTTACTTTTGCTTCAGCTTCCTCCGCACCCAGCTTCCCGCTCAACACAGCAAAATATTCCATCACACTCTTTCAGAAGGAAACCTATTTTTAACCTCTCTTTGGATGTTTTCCGGTGAATTCAGTCCGGACAAAAGCTTAAAATATCCTGCAGATACAACCGTTCCATGGAAGATTTTACTTATTATTGCCCGACGAAAATCATATTCGGGAAAGGAACAGAAAATAAGGTGGGCAAAGAAATCAGTGAGAAGAAAATCCTCCTTCACTACGGAGGAGGAAGCATCAAGAAGTCCGGATTATATGATAAGGTAATTGCGTCTTTGCAAAATGTTGGAATTGAGTATGTTGAATTGTCCGGAGTAGTTCCAAACCCCAGGATAAGCAAGGTAAAAGAAGGAATAGAAATCTGCAGAAAACAAGGAATCGCTTTTATCCTGGCAGTTGGGGGAGGCAGTGTTATTGATTCTGCAAAGGCAATTGCTGCTGGAGTTCCCTATGAAGGTGATGTTTGGGATTTATTCATAAAAGATATCCCAATTAAAAATCCCTTGCCAGTGGGCGTGATACTTACCATTTCTGCAGCAGGAAGTGAGGCAAGCCCTTCAAGCGTAATTACAAATGAAACTGAAACTAGGAAACTCCACATTCGAAGTGATTTGTTAAGGCCTAAATTTGCAATAATGGATCCTGAACTGACGTTTACTTTGCCAAAGTTCCAGACTGCTTCTGGGATTGCAGATATGATGGCACATGTTTGTGAGAGGTATTTTACTAATACCTCTTCAGTTGACCTTACAGATAAACTCTGCGAGGCGACCTTGAGGTCCATTATACGAAATGCAAAGTTAGTTACAAACAATCCAAATGATTATGAGGTTCGGGCCAATTTGATGTGGGCAAGCACACTTGCCCATAATGGCCTTCTTGGAACTGGAAGAGAAGAAGACTGGGCATCACATATGATTGAACATGAAATAAGTGCATTTTATGATGTGACGCACGGAGCTGGACTGGCAGTTATAGTCCCTGCCTGGATGAAATATGTTTACAAACAGGACCTGGAGAGGTTTGCACAATTTGCAAAAGAGGTTTGGGGAATTGAAGCTGCAAGCAAAGAAGAAGCAGCACTTAAGGGCATTGAAGAGATGAAGATATTTTTCAGAGAGATTGGCCTGCCTACAACATTAAAGGAAATGGAACTGGATAATCAAAAATTCGGAGAAATGGCCAAAGCTTGCACAGAGAGAGGGGAAGTCGGCAACTTCGTAAAACTGTCCCCCGCAGACATAGTCAAAATATATGAATTAGCACGTGAGTAGGAGAGCAACATTCCTTTTAATAACTCTCTTGACATGATTCTTCCATGCGCACAATGGCTAACCTTGATTACACATTTATGGTCCGAGAACTCCAGCCATTGGCAGGAAAATTCTACGATAAATTCTACGAATTGGACGATGGAAAGTTCCGCCTCAAGTTCGGCCGGGACAACATTATAATCGAACTAGGGATCCGCCTCCACAGAACAAAATACCTGGAGCAGGCCCCCGAAGCTACTCCCTTTGCAATGAAGGTAAGAAAGGAACTCAAGGGAAAACTTCTCACAAAACTTTCCCAGCACAAAAAAGACCGCGTAATCATCTTTGATTTTGACGGTACACAGCTAATTGCGGAAATGTTCGCAACAGGAAATCTCATTCTAGTACGAGATGGAAAAATACTCGCAGTTTATTCCAGGAAACATTGGAAAAGTCGTTCTCTAACCGCAAAATCCGAATACAAACCCCCTCCTTCCGAAACCAAAACACTGGAAGAAATTTTCAATCTCAAAAGCGAAGCCCCAATCGGTTCCGCGCTTCGCGCGCTGGATGTAGGAATGAGCTATGTGCGCGTAATCCTAAAAGATGCAGGAATCCCTGATTCAAAACCCGTAAACGAGCTTACAAAAGAAGAACAGGAAACAATTGAAGAAACATTCAGAAAACTTATGGGAAGCCTTGCCCCCCGGGTTCTTTATGCAGGGGAAAAGCCTGAATCATATTCCCTTTCTGGAAAAGGGAAGAAATTCCCAACTCTTTCAGAAGCCTTGGATGAATATTATGGAATCCCTGAAGCTTCAGATGAGCAGGCAGAAGAGAAAGACCAGGAAATGGAGAAACTTAAATACCTGCTGGAATCCCAGGAAAAAAGGCTCAAGGAACTTGCGGAAGAAGAGGAAGACGCAAAGGAAAAAGCAGAATTTATCTACGCGCATTATGAAGAAATAGAAAAAATTCTGGAAACGTACGACAGAAGTGGAATAGTGCCGATAGAAAAACTTGCAAAAGAAAAAGGCTGGAAACTAGATAAAAAAGAAAAAGAGCTGGAAATCTAGTAACCGACTTCCGCATTCTCCACAAGATAGGGTTCAAGAACTTTTTTTGCTTTCCTTGGTCGGTCCACTGCTATTCCAACAACACTGTCTTTTCCATCCCTGGAAACAAGATTAAGATTCTTCACATCTACCTTGTTGTCTGCAAGCATTTTTGCAACTTCAGAAAGCTTTCCGGGCTCATCTGCAATCTTCACAAAGATTACATTTCCTGAGCTCACCGTGAACCCATTTCGTTTGAGAACATCCATTGCTTTCTGGCTGTTTTTCACAAGCACAGTAATAATCGACTTTCCTCCAAGTGAGGTTACTGCAATGGACTCTATGTTCACCCTGGCCTTCCCGAGTATGTAAGAAATGTCTGCGAGAAGCCCTACCTTATCCGGTGCTATCACAGTTACGTCTTTCATTGTTTACCACCCACTCTAAATTCTGTACAATTGTAAATGGGGAACGTTCTTTATATACTTAACGTCCCCCTCGTTTGCAAGCCCTTTTTCGAGTGCAATCCCCACCGCTTTCTTCCCCACAAGATTTGCAGAGCCAAAATCAGCAAGAGCTTCAGCAACTTCTTCCGCAGTTGCCTCCTTTCCCCTGTAAAACGATTGGTACGTTTTCAAATCAAGAATCGCATCTCCCTCCTCGAAAACCTGCCCAAGAAGTTCGGTATCACATACAGCAACTATCTTTTTTCCTTCTTTCTCAGTTACTTTTAGGTACATCTGGTTATCCTCCCATCACCCTTCTTATCACGTCTTTCTGGGTGTATTCCCTGGTTATTGTTATCTCGTTTCCTTTTATCGTGAGCTTGGGTTCAGGTACATCCTTTCCGTGCATGCGTCCGAGAAACTGCTCTCGGAATCCAGCATCTTCAAATTTCCTGAGTATCCTTTTGTTTACCTTGAAGGTACATTCTCCCGTATTCACAAGATCTTCCCAAAGCCTTTTTCTCTTATCCTCATTTTTCTCCCAGTTATTGGAGAAAATCGGAACCTTGTTCCCGGAACTGCTGCTTAGGTACCATCCTTTGAAACCTGCCCCTGGTTTCTTTTTTGGTATTTTCACTGGCTTTCCGGAAGCAACAAACAAGACATCTCCTTTCATCCCTGCAAGTGGATCAAGGTTCTCTAAGCTGTCTTCTACTATGTCCCCCACCTCTTTCATACCTTGCTTGAATTTGTTTGGACCTTCACCCTCTTTCCTTGCAACCCCAAGCAGCTTCTTCTCTGTTGCACTAAGAAGCGTTTTTGCCTGAGCAAGCGTGAGCTCTTTATGGTCCAGGGTCACGGTAACATCCAGCTTACCATCATCCGTTTTTACAAAAGAGCAGTCCACATTTTTGAATAGCCCACTCTTCGTGAGTAGCTTATCGAATTTAATAAGTTCATTCATGGAATCAAAAGTAAGGTAAAACTCGCTATCCTTTGCCCTCTTGAAAAATGACCTGAGCGAAACCTCACTCGCGCTTCCAAGCGGACCCCGTACATGCCTCCTGAGCCTCGCACTGTTAACATATTCCCTCGGGCGTGCAATCTGCACTGCCAGCCAGTCCATGGCATTATTTCTTAGTGTTTCAACAGAAGCAGTTTTTTTTGGAGCAATTTTTTGGGCACACATTGATCTTCACCAATAGAATTGCGAGCTAAAACAATAAGAAGTATATGCATAAATCGGGAAGGCCGGGAAAAAGCAAAAGAGTAGATTAACACAGTGTTTTTAACACAGTGTTTTTTGACAATTTTTGTACAAGCGTAAAATGGTCATAAAAATTGATTGCCGGAGGCAGGATTTGAACCTGCGTAGGCACTAAGCCACCAGATTGCGCATATAGGCCCTGAGGCCCGGTATCTTGAGTCTGGCGCGTTTGGCCACTCCGCCACTCCGGCAAAATTTTTTGCTGCAGTTTTAATCTGCAGTAAAAATTTTATAAAAACATGATCCGTTTTACTTCGTTTTTACTCTACAAACTTTATTTAACTGTATGTACTTATTCTGTTCTTACAACTTCCAGGTTTAATCGCAAATGAATGCGTTAAAAAATAACTCCTCACATTATAATAGATATCTAAAATATCTGAAGAATTGCCTATGTTGGGGGTGTCAATGTCCAGGCAAAATATCTATTCTTAAACTATTCAAAGCTGATCTGCGCTAGGGTGAAGCAGCCCCGGAAAGTTCTGGCTTGCAATCACTGCGGTTGGAAAATATGCAAAAATGCTTGGTTCCGGAGCAATAACCCTGCCCGTTTTTCCAAAAACCCGGGGTCAGCTTTAAAAATTAATACTTCTAAGTATTCGTGCAAGGTGTTGAAATGAGTGTTAGGCTTTCCAAAATGTATGGCATGGAGATTTTTACTGATGGCGGGAAATATGTGGGCAGCGCCCAGGATTTTATCATCGATTTAGAATCCGGAGAGATTTCAAGGTTCCTTCTTGAGCCACTTTCCTCATCAAAGGAGAGGACAAAGGAAGTTCTCAAGGAGAAGAGCGTGCTCTACAAGAACGTGAAATCTGTTGAAGATGTAATCGTGGTTACCAAAGCCAAGTGAACAAATGTCTGGAAAACAGGCGCTTCTGGCGATTATCTCTATAATTGTTGGCGTAGGTTTAGGCTATTTTTGGAGCGTGACTAGGTCTCAAGATCCAATTGAAATAGTTATAGGCGTTTCAGTTCTTGCAATAGTCCTCGTATTCTTTTCCTTAACCTCTATGGGGAAACATTAAGTCCTATTTTCCCAATCATTTTTTCAAGTTCTTCTTTCTCAAAACTTCCCTTCTCTAGAATTACGCAACCTTCTCCGGGCTGCCCATACACAACAACCTCTTCTTCTATAAGCAGTGCAAATGGAAGCGCAAACAAATCCTCCTCCCCCCTTACATACAATGCTCCACCAGTTTTCAGGAGTCTTTTTACAATCTCAAACATCTCCTCGTTTAATTCTCCTGCGGCCTTCTCAGTTTCTTCCGGATTCGGGTAGAACTCTTTTAGTTTTTCTTTCACCCTTCCCTCCACAGGAACCCTCAGCGTATTGAAATCAAATACTGAAACAAATGGTATTTCCCCAATCTCCAGAAAATTGAATGCAATCTCATCCCCTACTGCAATTACTCTCCTTCCTTTGAGCATTTCCGCCGCTTTCGCAAAAGGAACCACTTTTCCAAGCGGTTTTTTAAGCCTCTCCCTCAATCTTTTACTTATCTGCGCCATCGGTTAAAATGCTCAGAATGAATTTAAAAAGGGAAACCAAATGGGAGAAAAAAAGAAGTCTACACTCTCAAGGGACACAAAAATACTCGGGCTGAACAGCTTCTTTACAGATATAAGCACGGAAATGATAGTTCCTTTACTCCCGTTTTTCATTACGCAAACTCTCGGAGCCCCTGTAATAATTCTTGGATTAATTGAAGGCTGGGCAGAAGTTTCCGTTTCCATTTTAGACATGATCTCCGGCTGGTTTTCTGATAAAGTAAAAAGAAGAAAACCTTTGGTAATTTTTGGATATGGTCTTTCTGCATTTATCAAGCCGCTTTTTTCGCTTGCGACTACCTGGCCCCAGCTTTTTATTTTCCGCTTTGTGGAAAGAATGGGAAAAGGAATCCGCAGGGCCCCAAGGGACGCAATGATTGGTGCATTTGAGAAAAAGGACCAGCTTGGCAAGGCTTTTGGATTTAGGAAAATGATGGATTCAGCGGGCGCAATACTTGGTCCCCTCATCGCAGCATTCCTCCTTTTTTATCTTGGAGGCGAGATGCCAGAAGGCGAAATCTACCGAACAATTTTCCTTCTTGCATTCATTCCTGCAATAATCGGTGTTGCACTCCTCTTCCTTGTAAAGGAAAAGAAGGAGGAGCTTGCAAAAATCTCCTCAAGTGCGAAGCTAGTTTCCAAGGATTTTTCGCATTTTCTTCTGGTTGCAGCATTCTTTTCAATTGCGCAGATGGGAATCGTATTTTTCATACTCAAAGGGGGAGAAGTTCTCCCACTTATAATGGTCCCGATTGTATATCTTGCATACAACGCAGCATATACAGTATTCGCAATGCCTGCAGGAATTCTTACTGATGCACTGGGCCCTAAGCGCATGCTAATAGCAGCATACCTTCTATTTGCGATAATCTGCATAATGTTTGCATTCTTCAATGACCCTGCGCTTTTGCTAATTCTTTTCTCGATGCTTGGATTATTCATGGCAATAATGCAGACCACTCCAAGAGTTTACCTTGTGGAAACCGCACCTGGTCATAACTACGCAACCGCAATAGGAACTTACCAAGGAGTAACCGGATTGCTTTTACTTCCTGCAAACCTTCTGGCAGGCGCACTTTGGGAAGTGCAAATCGCAGGCGCACATCTTCCATTTATCCTTTCAGCAGCAATCGCAATTATTGCAATGCTCGCGCTCATACTATTTGTAAAAGACCCTTTGCAAAAGAGGCTCAAAACTCGTAAAACTCTTTCTCATTCCCAATAATTATTTTCCAGAATTTAGAGAACACTCCATTCTCCACAACTCCTGGAATCGCATTAAGCGTTTTCTCAAACTCTGTAGCATCTCCCTTCACTTCCCCCACACAATCAAGGATAAAGTTGCTGTTATCCGTAACCACAGGCCCCAGCTTTTTCCCCCCCACGCGCAATTCTGGCTCCAGCCCTAACTTCTTCATCTCCTCTATTACATAAAGATATGAAAAAGGAACTACTTCCACCACAATTGGATAGGTTGCATTCGGGTCTGCTTTCGCTTCATCTGCAATAACAATGAACTTTTCCGCCGCATAGTCCACAATCTTTTCCCTTGTAAGTGCACCCCCACCCCCCTTAAGCACATATTCTTTTTTTACGATGTCAGCTCCATCCACTGCAAGGTTTACTTTTCCATCCAAAGGCATAACAGGGATTCCTGCTTTCTTTGCAAGTATCTCCGTATCAAAGGAAGTAACCACTCCAACCACAGAAATTTTTTCTTCTTTCATCTTTTTTCCGAGCAGCTCCACAAAATAAGCAGTAGTTGTGCCGCTTCCCAGGCCGACGATCATTCCATCTTCGACATACTCCAAAGCTCCTTTTGCAGCGTTCTCTTTTGCAGCAGACATAATATTCTAACTTACCAAACAATTAAAAACATCTTCTGAGAATTTTTACACGGTGAAGATTAATGGCCATTAAAGAGCGTCAACCCAAAAAAACGAAAGAGCTTAGTACAATTAAGGGAGTTCCAGTTAAAGTTGAAACTCCAAAGCAGCAGCTTGATTCTCTCACATTTTTATCCCTTGCAGCACTTGACATAGGGCTGAAGGTACGGTCGAAGCCAACAGGGTTCAAGGACGGCGCCATGATTAACAGGGGCGGAGTTCTCTCTGTAACTGCCCAAAGAATCGGTGCACTCAAGGAAGGCGGAAAAACGCCCATACTGAGCCAGGAAGACGCAATGTACGAAATTAATCAAGAGTCGCGGGCAAGAGCAAATCGCAGAGGGAAAGGCCAGATGGAAAAGAAAATGAGGCGCCTGATGCGCTCAATCATGGCAGGAAAGCCTCCTTCACCCACGTCTAGAAGAAATTATTTCTCCTTTGGAAAAGGGAAGTCCACTGAAGATGCAATCCAGCTTGCAAAGGATGCCAAGAAACTCCTTGAATCTGCAGGCTTTAACGTATTGCACAAACCAGGCACAAGGGGAATCCACATCGTAGGCTTTGCAAAGAATGCTGGAAGTACTGTTGCAAGCCTCCAGAAATACGTTCGCAAGAAAGCAATGCTGGAAGTTGCCAAGCTCAGGAAAGCGCAGAAGAGCGATGAGCAATCAAAAAGGGAAAAGCTCCTGGCTAAAAGAAAGACTGTTACAGATAAGCTGATGGAGGGTGAGAGTAAAGGTTACGTTGCGCGCCCTGATGCTGAATTCGACGAGATGTTTTCCCCGGACAAACTCTCAAAACTATCTGCGGAAAAAGCATCCGAGCGGATTCTCCAAATAATCTATGATCCCATGATAACTGATATACGGAGGGACACCCTCCATTATCTACTTGGGAGGAAGGATGTGGTTGAAACCCTTCGCACATATCCTCCGTTCATAATGTTCATAGACAAAGAATACAAGCAGTATATCTCTTTCCTGAAAGGCGAAAAGAAGGGAGCGGTCGCAATGAGGACTCCGGGAAGGAATTACCTTGCAGATCTTCGTGCCAGGCATAGGGAAGAGAGGAAGAGACAAGGAAAAGCACCTGTCCAACCTTGGAATGCAGTAATGGAAAACACCCAGCACCTTATGGAGGGAAAGAAAGCAGTTTTCATTAGAAGCAGCTATTCCTCCGCAGCCCAGACAATCGCAACAGTTGAGCAGATGTTTCCAGGGCGCTCAATTTCCTACGAGCGCAGCCCGGAATCAGTTCTTTCAGGTGGAGGCCACTGGACCATTACTGTAGCCGCAAGGGGCAAGAGGGCACCCCCGAATATAAGATGGTTCCAGGAGAATTTTGGGAACCAGATGAGGCAAGGAATCGCTTCCAAGGATCGTCGCTTCATGGCAGCAGTAAGGGATGCACTCGCTGGGAGAACCGCTACTGTGGATTTCACCAATCGCACAGTGCCCCGTTGGATGAGCGGAATGCGGGACAGGAAGAAATCTACTCAAAGTACCCTGGTGTTCAAGGAGGAATACTGGGCCAAACTCCAGTCCAAAGGCATTGCTGTCTCAAAAATTATCCGAGGAACGCCCGTGTATGCAAGTGAGCGGGACAGGAAAAAGGGCAGGGAACCCAAATACTATACTTTCAAGTTCACTCTTTCCGGCGAGAAATTCTCAAAACAAATGGAGATTGCTCGTGCAGATGTGAAGAAGAAGTTTGGGCCCAAGCTCAAGGAAGTTACTTTCAAACCCAGAACTGCAATTGCTCGTGGAAAGAAGCCCCCGCTTGAGGAGCGCGTTGCCGAAAAGATATCTGCGATGAGGAAGGAGCAAGAGAAAAGGCTCGCCGCAATGCGCGCGAAAAAGAAAAAAACCACAAAGAAGGCATAGGGAAGCCTTTTATTTTTTCCCTTCTTTTTTACCTTTATGAAGAACCTGCTGTTCATCCTCTGCTTTGCTGCGATTATTTTTGCCGGAACAATGAATGTTGAAGTTGAAGGAAAAGGCTTTTCCACTCTTATTTATCATGTTGAGGAAGCAGGTGCGTTGAATTCCACACTTACAGTAGTTGTATTGGAAGGGAATACTCAGAAGGCTGTCCAGGAGGTTACCGGATTTAACGGGCTTTATACCGGAGAAATCTCAGCTCTGCCCCCCGGAACATATACAGTAAAGGTGTACAATATGGACACGGGAAATATCGGGCAGGCAGAGATAAACTTCGCCCCGCAGGAAAAACTTCTCCCTACCGAAGAATCCGTAGTGCAGCTGAAGGAACAGGCTGCAGAGCAGCAAACTTCTTTGGCTCCGGTTACAGATCAGTATCCTTGGCTTCCATATCTAATTGTGGCTCTTTTTGTGATAATCGTTGCCATGCTCTTATTCGGCAACCCACTTAAAAAACCGAAGAAAAAGAAGTAGCCCTTACTTCGGTAGTTTATAGATATATTTATAAACTCTCCCTGAGTAATTTTATGTAGGTGTGTATTCTATGGCGATTAGAGGGTCCGAAAAACAGAAGAAAAAGGAAAATTTTGAGCCACAAATTAAGGCTGCTGTAATTACGCTCGCTAGGCGTATGAAGGAGGATTCTTCTAGTTCAGAAGATAATCTTTGGGCACCGGCACTTGAGGACCTTATTGATCTTGCGAATAACGGAAAAGACGCAGAGAAATACAGGGACAACAGCACAATATATTTTGAGGACACCCGCTTTAGGAGTGAGTTTACCAAGCTTCGTGATTTACTAAAAAAAGCAGGATACGAGGCAAAAGTTGCATATGACAAGGAATCTGAAAGCTGGGCATTGTATGTGGGGAAAGCTACAAAAGGAATAGAAGAAAGAACTGCACCTGCAAAATCGCCATTTACAGAGGCAACAAAGGAGAAAATTACAAAGAAACTTGAGGGGTATATGGCACCTATAGAGGTAGAAAAGCCCTTGCCGAAACTTAAAGCAAAGCCGATAAAGAAGCCAAAAAGACTCACAAGAAAAGAGAAGAAAATTATGGCGCTGCTTCAGAATGTGCTCGAGCAGTCCAAGAAAATTCACAAATCCCAATATAAAGTCGGAAGAGAAGATCTTGGGCAGTTCACTGCAGACTATGCAAAACTGCAGAAACTGCTCAGAGGGAAGAAGAAGATTTCTGAATATACTAGGCATTATGCTGAAGTTCGACTTATGGGGTCAAACGTTGCATTTAGGACAAGATATGCAGAGAAGAGGCTTGCAGTGCCCAAGAAGGAAGAGGAAACGAAGCCCAAGGAAATCAAGAGGAAGGTCCCTGCGGTGGAAGCATTCAAGCTGTGGCGCGTCGAGGAGTTTGAGAGGCGTTATGAGGTTACGTACATAGACGTACAGGAGAAATACGATTCGCTCAAGGCAAAATATGAACGCGCAGGAGCAGCCCAGAAGGCAGGGGAAATGAACAAGCTCGAGGGCCTGACACTCAGAGTCAATGCGCTTGCAGGTCTTGTTGACAACACATCAACAATGTATAAGAGGCTGTCTGCTCCAGGGTTCAAGTCCGCGCTCAGGAAATGGGCGAGGAAAGAATACGGCGCAGGCAGTAAGGAATTCAGGGCAGTTATGAAGGAATACGCAACCCTGCTCAAGACAGTCAGGAAAGTCACTGCCAACAACAAGAAGAACCTTAGGAATGAGCGCAGGTTCCTGAATGTTGAAATCAAGAAGAAGGCGGAAGCTCCGCTTGACTTTAACTATGTGCTCAGGTGGGCAGGAAACAACCCACAGTCCCTCAAGTACATTAACAAGAACAGGAAAGCGATAGAGGCAATGCTTCCGTTTGTGCGTGCCAATGAGCTTGGGGATGTTCTCCAGCAGATTGATGAAGCATCTGTTGCATTGATGAAGAACGCAGCCCCGCCATCGGCACCCGTAAGGATTCCTGTAGGGGGCGCAAAATCAGAGAAGGATTATGACAAAGTGCGCAGGGGTTTTTCAGTCCTTTATGCGGCAAGGGGCCTCAAGCACCCAGAATTTACTGCCCCGATTACTGCC
>JAUWMC010000054.1 GCA_030613375.1 Microcaldota archaeon | reverse complement strand
CCAAACATCTCCTGCATGCAGGTTTCTGTTAACTCCCTCGGAAAGTGAAAAAATCCTCATTATTTTTGGGTAACCATACACTACTCTTTTTCCTATAACTGCTGTGCCTCGCGGGATGCTTCCCAATTTCTCTGAAAAGCGGTACACTCCGTCTCTCTGTTCAATTCTTCCTTTGTGGATCGCAGCAAGAATCTTTTTTCTAAGGTTCGCCCTAAGTTCCTTCATCTTCATCAACCGTTTCCTGGATTTCCGTTTTCCTTTCCCTCACTTCTTCTACCTGGTCTCTAAGTTTCCTCTTTTTTGCAGCTTCCTCCTTTACTTCCTCACTCAACTCCTCCACCTCTTCATCCTCGGGCTCCTTCTTCCCCCCTCCAGTCATCATCACCCCGAAGGTGGTTATGACTATGCTTGCCACAATTACCACGAATGCAATCTGCGGGAACATAGCAAGTTCTCTGTAAATCGCCCCGAACTGTGAATATCCAATAACTCCAGCATTCTCCAGCAAAATCGAAGCAGGATATGTGGCCATGATTGCGGTTGCAAGCCCCCTTGGCATAAGCACCCCCAATTCCTTTTTGTACTGGGCAAGGTCGCTTCCTGCAGTGGAAATCCATACTGCAGCCTGCCGTGTTCCCAACAATACAAGCGTTATCCCAACTCCTAGTATAACAACATCCATACTCGTAATGTTCACAATTATTCCCAGGAACACAAAGAAGAATGTGCGCACAAGGAAGGAAATCTCATCTTGGAACTGGGCCATCTTAGGTTCCTGCATTACATCTTTGAACCTCAGCATTTTTCCTATCTCGCCCATGTTCCCGAGTATCACACCGAAAACAAGCGCTGCAATTGCCCCGCTTCCTGCCATAAACTCAGTGGTTATGTAAAGCACGAGCATTATCGCCAGCGTAAGCATATAGTAAAAATTCAATTTCCTCAATTTATCGCTCAGGTTTATCCAGGCCATCCCGAATACTCCTCCCAGTATGGCTCCGATCGAGAAGCTTGCAACCACACTCTGAGCAGTTCCTTCTATTGTTACATGCCCGGAAATAAGCGCCCCAGTAAGGGACAAAACAAGAACCACACTTACTACGTCCGTAAGCGAGGATTCAATCGTAAGTGTCTGCCGTGCCTTTTCACTTATGTTCATCCCCTTTGCTATAGGGATAACTATAGCTGATCCCGTACCCGCCACAATCGTTCCTATAAGCAATCCACTGAGCAAATCATTCCCCAGCATTATCCAGATTACAGCAATAGCCCCAATAGATAATATCAGCCCTAATCCCCCAAGAAGTATACCTCTTCCGCTTTCATGCACCAATCTGTAAATATTGAGCTGGATTCCCCCATCAAACAGCAATATAATCAACGCTAAGGGAGCAAAAATATACTGCAAACCCACCATCAGGTTTACATCTACAATTCCTGTTATTGGCCCCAGAATATATCCTGTAGCAAGAAGTATAAGCACTGAAGGGATGCGGAACCTTCGGAATAGAAGCTCTCCAAAGAATCCAATTAAGATGATCCCCGCAAGAATTGCAAAAGCCACTAGAGTTTCAAGAGCCATCCATCCACCTACCATGGGACCTTTTTGAGCCCCAGCTTATTCGCGCTTACATTTGCTATCACATGCAGCAGATATGAAACAACTAATATGAACACAATATTTGGAACAGTGTAAACTTCACTTGCAAAAGGATATGCAAACACCAATCCCCCCACTATAAAATCCATCTGGTCTACTACGTTGAACTGCTTTCCGGGCACCATCTTCAGCCTTCTTTTTAGGAAACTTCCTGCAGCATCTCCAACAAGTGCTCCAACTGCAAGCATTGCCCCGCTTAGGAACAGTGTTTCTCTATTTCCAAATAAGAGGTTTGGCCAGAAAAACGCAATAACCCCCGCAGCAATAACCCCCGCAGCAATTCCCCCAAGGAATCCCCTAATGCTCTTGGTTTTTCCAAAAAGGTCCATCCTGTCCCCAAGTTTTATTCCCATATCCAGCCTTGCCCCGCCTCCTACCAATACGGGTGCGGCATTCGCAACATAGCAGGGGAGCATAAACGCGAGCAATTCGAGGAACACCATTTGCCTATCGAGTCCCATTCCCAACTAATATTTTTAAACTAATTGCTCCCGAAAACCTTTCCCATCTATTCCTAAATCGCCATTTTTCCCCAAATAATTAATTATTTAAATAGACCTTAACCTTATACAACTGTGGAGAGGCGTATATTTGCCAACTAAACCTTTAGAGATTAGAGAGGAGATTCGCTCTTTTATTGAGCACCTTTCAGACCCATCTCTACATATACACAGATCTGCAGCAATGCAGCTGGGAGATTTTTCAGAGTTTATGCTTCCTTCGGAGCGCCCTCTAGCCATGCTTCAGCTCAAGACCCTTATTATGAATGGCACCGAGCAATCTGACTTTCTTTTTGGCCTTCATGCACTTGGAAGGGTTGCATCCGGTGATATGCCCAGCCACGTAAACACAAACATCCCGTTCACAAAAAAAGATGCAGTACAGATTGTTTTTGAGGCATGTTCGCTGAATTGGCTCTCCAAAAAGCTGGACCAGGGCAGAATTGTGAAATCAGGCGTAAAGGCAATCACTGCAATTGCAAAGGGTTCTCCTGAACAGGTGCAGTGCAAGCTGTTTGAGGGCCTTTCCAGGAAATCTGAAACCTCTAGGATGATCGCGCTTACTTCAATATTCGTGCTTGACCTAAACACTCCTGAAGCAATCCAGAAAGTTGCATTCTTAACCCTTGATACAAATTCCAATGTGAGGGTGCGTGCAGAAGAAACATTCAGGAAAATTTCAAGGTTCGGGCACCCAATCCGCAACATTATTCTTTGTAGTACTCCACGCGAAGCCAGGAATGCAGCAGAAATCATGCTCAACCAAAAGGGCCTTGATATTGAACCCCTCAAGGCACTTGCAGTAATTTCTTTCCTACGCGGAATGGACAAAGCCAATGAACTTATCAACCTCATGCTCGAAAGGGACTTGCTCAAGGAAACTGACATAGAAAAGCATGAAAAAGAGGCTCGAGAAGGATACTCTACTTCTGAAATGGAGGTGAGAGTGGGGAGGCGCAAAAGACAGCTTTGCTCAAAGCTTTTTGCTATGCAACTAGGAAAGGGAATGAGTTTGGGTAGGGGCAGTATCCCTCAAGTGAGATTGGGGCCATCAAGGTCCCACAATCTAAGCAGGCCGCCACAGTTGCACAAGCCTAGAACCTCAAGTCATCCAATATCCAGAGCTTCACAAGCCCCCACAGGAAAACACCTGAATTAAGCGATAGTTATTTAATTCTCTTTTTTCCATTCCCTTATTAGCAATACGGTGGGATTAATGACTGAAAGAAAATATTCACGAACCAGCAAAGAAAAAAGCGAAGGCACAAAGCTTCCATACCTAGTCCTTGCGTTCTTTTCGCTTGGATTTATTGCCTTGGTGGCAATTGCGCTTATTTCAATAGTGCTTGAAGGTCCATTTATGGGACAGTGCGTTGCAGTTGTTGAGATCAATGGGGAAATCACAACAGACTCGATTCCCGCAAGCATCCTCTCCGAAGGGACCTACGGCTCCTACGAACTCTCAAAGAAAATATCTGCACTCAACGAGCGCGAAGAAATCAGTGCAGTGCTTCTTGTAGTTAATTCGCCCGGAGGCTCAGTTGTTGCTTCCGATGAAATTTACCGCGCAGTAGATTCGCTGGATAAACCTACCGTTGCATATTTCCGGGAGGTTGCTGCCTCAGGAGGCTACTACATTTCCACTCCAGCAGATTACATAATTTCTGAACCCAATGCGCTTACAGGCTCCATAGGAACTATCATGTACCTCATGGAATTCAGCGAACTTGCAGATAACATTGGAGTAAAGGAAATTACAGTAACCTCGGGGGATATGAAAGATATCGGAAACCCACTTCGCAACATGACCGAAGAGGAACAGGCTCTTCTTTACGAAATTGTAATGGAATCCTTCCAGGATTTCAAATCCAAAATAACTACTCATAGAGGGGACAAACTGAAATATCCCTACTTCAATGAAATTCTTGATGGGCGGGTTCTTTCCGGAAGGATGGCCTTTAGAGCAGGATTAGTTGATGAACTCGGTTCCAGAGAGGATGCACTCATGATAGCTGCAGACCTTGCAGGACTCGAATACGAATCCGTTTCGGACATAGAAACCTGCACTATTCGCACAGCCCCTGAATCCGCAGGTTTATTCGATATGCATTCCTTCCTGGACGGCATCTTTGCAAAAGATACCTCCCCTTCTCTCCAGTATAGGTGAGGAATTTGGTGGAAGCCAAGAGCATTGTAATAGCGATAATCTTCGTTCTTGTGGGTTTTGTAATCCTCGCTACATTCATTACTTTATTTAAACCTCCTGATGCAAACGCAAGCTTCGCCCCTACAACTTTGCAGTTTGACTCCCCAGATGTGGAAGAATGTATTTCCGGAATGCAGGAATCCTGCTGGGATGAGAATCGATGTCCTGGAACCAAAACCTGCGAGCACGGAACATGGTCATCCTGTGCAATTCCGAAGGAATGCACTCCCGGGGAAAAGGAGTATTGTGCAACTGGGGGATGTGCAAATGGTGTGCAAAAGTGCAATAATTGCGGCCAGTGGGGCGCTTGTCTTCCTCAGTAGCTCCGGGATAAAGCACTCCGGTGAATTTAAAAACTTTTATTCCTGAATTATATCGATGGGAACTAGCAAGGCGTTCATATTTTCGCTTGATTCGTTTGTAGCCTTCGTTCTTACTGTTGCAGCTTTGTATTCTCTCTTATTTTTTGCAACTGTTCCCTCAGCATACTACACTTCTTTAATGCAGGCAAACTATCTTGCAAAGGATACACTCCTTACTCTCGCAACAACCATTGTTGTGGATGGTGCACCCCACTGCCCGGAATCCTCAGTGGGTGAAACTTATCTTTCCTGCATACTTGCAGGCTCAGGTGATGCTGGCCCGGAAATAAATGATGATGCTGCGCGCAATTACATCGGCTCCGAAAAATCTTCTTCCTTTAAAGAAGGGGTTTACAATCCAAGTGCCCTTATTCCCGCACAATTCGGCTACAAGCTGGAGTACATGCATTTTAATGAGGATGAATTGGGGGAGATATCATTCGATGAGAGTGACTGGGTTGAAATCTATAATACTGCGGATGACCGCAAGTCCGCAAATAAAAAAGAGTACCACAAGCTCAAAGCAGCCGCCCATGCACTTTATTTTGGGCATGAGGAAGGCCCAGAAGGTGCAGATGAAAACCCGCTCCATTATCTGACCTGCGGAGGAGATTACACAATCTGCGCATGGCCAGAACCTTTTGTTTATTACGGAGGGGATGACGAGTACGAGGAGAATCAGGACATCATTGGAGATGCATACTCATACATAGTGAGGCTGACGGTGTATACATGAACAGGAAAGGATTTTTCTTCATAATCGTGGCATTCATCCTTCTATCCTACATCCTCACTTCTACCTATTATTGGGTGCGTGCAATAGAAATGGAAGAAGCGCGCTATTCTGAATCTTTCCGCACAACCTCCATGGAGATGCTCCTTGCGCAGGTAACCCCCAATACAATCGGGGCATACGTGGACATTTCTGCGCACTATGCGCTTTATAGGCTCAACCACCATTCAATGAATCATCCTGTTACTCCCGCAGTGGAGATCGCAACTACCCCGCAATTGGATGGTTCCGAGAACAATAACATACGCCTTGCAATGCGCGAGCTCATCCTTCACGGAACTGCTTCCGGGGATTATTTTGATGATGACGTTCCTCTTGAATATCTCCCAGAAGATATGATTACTTACTCTCTTGAAGGCTGGACAAACCAGCTCAACGCATCTCTTTCAGCATCAGGGTTTGAGCTCTTGGAGCTTGAAATTTATGAAAATACTTTTGAATTTAATCAGATCAACTTTACCCAATTTGAACTTGTTTTTGAAATGAACATAACTATTGTTGATTCCCAGGCAGACTCTTCCACTTCGCTTGTGCGTAGCTACAATGTGCGTAGAATTGTAGACGCAACAGGGTTTGTCGATCCTTACATTGCAAGAGAATCCGCGAACATGAATCTCGAGGACAATGAAGAGCAGCCTGCACTTGCAGGAAAACCAATATTCATTGCACCCTACTGGGAGCAGGGATACGAATACTTCTGTGAAGACCATGACACCGATGGTGGTGAAGGAGATTGCTATTATGTGGGAGAGGGAAGCGAAGGGCAGGGATGGTTCTACGGCCCGATGGTAAATACTTCTGATGCGCTCAATGTGCACGAAAATGCAACCTACAACTATATTCTTGTAGGGAACTATTCCGATATCCGTGATGTTCCAAAGTACAAAGAT
>JAUWMC010000082.1 GCA_030613375.1 Microcaldota archaeon | reverse complement strand
CTACCTTGCTTTGAGGGATTTGGGAAAATTGGAGGAGGTTGCACCTATTTCCATAATTACGTTTAAGGGGTCTGTGGAAGTGCCTGCGGCTGAAGTGGTTGAGCGCTTGGGAGTAAAGGATCAGAACGATCCGAAAGCTGAAGATGCGACCAAAGAACTGTACAAAAAAGAAGCGCATGCTGGTAGGATGAGTGTTGGAGAGTTCTCAGGAATGCCGGTAATGATTGCAAAGGAAAAGGTTGCGGAAAAACTTGTTTCTGAGGGTACTGCTTTCAAGTTTTATTTGATTGCAAACGGGCCAGTTTACTGCAGGTGTGGAACCTTGATTGTGGTGAATATGGTACAAGATCAGTGGTTTATTGATTATGGAAACCCTGGATGGAAAGAAAAGGCGAAAGAATGTCTTGCGGAAATGATGCTTATTCCTGAGAATACGCGCAAGGATTATCTTGCAACTTTTGACTGGCTGAGGGAGAAAGCATGCACGCGTTCTTCTGGATTGGGGACTCCGTTTCCGTTTGATGATGGCAAGATTGTGGAGCCGCTTTCTGATTCTACAATTTACATGGCATTTTATACGATTGCGCATGAGCTTTCCGGGATAGATCCTAAGGAGCTTACTGAGGAGTTTTTTGATTATGTGTTCCTTGGAAAGGGGGATGTGGAAGTGCACCCGAAAGCAGAAGAGCTTCATGCTAAGTTTACATATTGGTATCCTGTAGATGCAAGGCACTCTGGTGCGGATTTGGTCCGTAACCATTTGCCTTTCTTTGTGCTAAATCATGCTGCAATTTTCCCCAAGAGGGATTGGCCCAGGAGCATAATCGTGAATGGGTTTGTGCTCATGGAAGGGAAAAAGATGAGCAAATCCCTAGGGAATATACTTCCACTTCGTAAAGCGATTAGAGAATATGGAGCGGACGTGATTAGATTTTCTGTTGTTGCAGGTGCGGACCTAGCGCAGGACACAAATTTCGAAACTAGCGTTGCGCATGGGGTGAAGGAAAGGGTTGAGTACCTGCTTTCTTTGCTTAAGCATTCTAAGGGGAATGATGATACGCGTGCGGGGAAGTGGCTCCTTTCCAGAATTAACAGGAAACTTAAGGAAGCGCCTGTTCTCTATGCAAATATGCAGGTTAGAGATCTCGGGCAGATGCTTTTCTATGAAATGATGCAGGAACTTCAGTGGTACATGAAGCGCACTGATAAGCCTGCGCTCGGAGAGTTCTTTGAGAAATGGTGTATTTTGTTTTCACCGTTTATGCCGCATCTTGCGGAAGAGATTTGGAGTACCTTAGGGAAGAAGGGATTTGCAGTTGAGCAGAAATTCCCTGAACCTGATGAATCATTTATTGATGATTCTGTAGAGATGGGGGAAAAAGTTCTTTCCGGAATTGCGTATGATGTGGAGAAGATTTCTGAACGGATGGGAAAGAAGGCTTCGAAAGTTTACATATATGTAGCTTCTGGGTGGAAGCGTGGGGTTTACGATGAGATGAAGGAAAAGAAGGATTTGAAGGCGGGAATGGAATGGGCCAAAACTCATGGAGCAGATATGGGAAAGGCGAGCGGGTTTGCTAAATCCTTAATGAAAAAAGTGCATTCGCTTCCTCCGATTTTGAGCGAGGAACATGAATTTGAAACTATTCAGGAGGCTGCGGAATTCCTTGGAAAGGAGACTGGTGCGGAAATAATTGTGCGAAAGGAAGAGGGTGCAGAACATGAAAAGGCTTCTGCGGCTGCACCAGGAAAGCCTGCGCTTATTTTAGAGTAATTTTTCTCCCTTTTGGGAGCATATTTTCTATTTCTTTATTTCTGTAGAATCCTATTCCTAAAGTTGCATTTTTGTGGGTGAGAATTATGTAACCTGTTTCTGCATCTTGATTTGTTTTCAGGTCTTTTCTCTGAAGGTAGTTTAGTGCATCCTCCCTGTTTAGCTCGATTGTGTTTTTTGTGGCGAGGTGGCCAAAGAGTTGGATAAAATTAGTTGATGGTTTGGGAAAAACCCCTTTCATTCTGGAGGCAGGGAATCCTTTGGGTGTGGTGGTTTTGAATTCTTTTAATTCTGCGTTCATTACACGGAGGGATTTCTCCCCTTCAAACTCTACGCCCTCTGGAAGTGTTATTCCGAACCGCTCTAGGAGGTAATCTCTGAATCTTTGTTCCTGCATTGGAATTGAATAAGTGCAGAAAAGATAAAAAGATGTGCGGGTGAATGGAATTCATGGCAGAGATTAAGGAAGTGCTGGGAGGAGTTGCCGTATTTATTCTTGTTTTAGTTCTTGTTTGGGCCATCTGGAGCGGTCCTTCTGAAGAGGTTATGGGTATGGAATGTGAGTCTGACCCGGGACAGTCTGAAATAGTTCTGCCTGCACCGGAATATTCTGGTCTTAGTTTGGAAGAAGCGATTAAAGAAAGAAGATCTGTACGGGATTTCAGCAATGAGAAGATTACGCTGGATGAGCTTTCAATGCTCCTATGGGCTGGGCAGGGAATAACCAGTGATTGGGGAGGACGTGCTTCTCCCTCTGCCGGGGCGCTTTACCCAATTGAGTTGTATGTGGTCCCAAATAAGGTTGAGGGGGTGGATTGTGGGATTTACAAGTATGTTCCTCCGGAGCATAAGCTTGTTCTTGTACAGGAAGGAGCATTTGGGGAAGAGATGTTTGACGCTTGCATGGGACAAACCTGTGTGCGGGATGCTGCGGTTGTAATTGTGATGACTGCAGTGCGGGAACGAACTGCTGTAAAGTATGGGGATGCTGCAGATACTTTGATTGCGATGGAAGCGGGGCACATAAGCGAGAATATTTTGCTTGAAGCGGTTTCGCTTGGGCTTGGCGCTGTTCCTGTGGGCGGGTTTGTGCCTGCGGAAGTGGATGAGATTCTTGGAGTGGGAAAAGGAGAAACTGCGCTCTACGTCGCTGCTGTTGGGAAGATTTAGATCTTTTTGATTTTTGCAAGGAAAAATCCCTCGCTGTTGAATTTGTGGGGGTAAATTCTTCTTGTTTTTTTGAATTCATTTCCGAAATTAGAGAAGCCTGGTTCTGAGTTGGGAATTTCAACTTTTTCGAGTTTTGCTTCGGGATACTTTTCAAGGAGTCGGGAAACTGGGAGCTCGTTTTCCTCCGGGGAATATGTGCAGGTGGAATAAACTAGGGTTCCGCCTGGTTCCAAGTGGGAAAAGGCTGTGCGGAGGATTGTGCTTTGCAATGAAGAGATGTTTCTTGAGTATTTTTCATCCCACCATCCATATGCTTTTTCATTGCTTCCTAATCCTGAGCAGGGTGCATCTACGAGTATTTTGGAGAATTTGTGCGGGGAAGCGAATCTTGCTCCATCCTGATTCATGGTGGTTGTGTTGATTACTCCTAATCGCTCAAGATTGTTGGCAAGGGCGCTTATTCTTCCTTTGTTTTTGTCGTTGGCTAGGATTACGCCTTTGTTTTGCATTA
>JAUWMC010000002.1 GCA_030613375.1 Microcaldota archaeon | reverse complement strand
AAAGGGAGAATAACGAGGAAAATAAAGAGGAAAAAGGAGGCTTGCTCTCGAAAATCTCCTCTTTCTTCAAAACCTGAAGAGCGAGTTAAGAATATAAAGAGTTAAGGATAGTGAATTCTGATGCTGTTCCTCAAGCGACTTGCAGTTTTGATGTTTTATGCATCTTTGCCGCTTCTTATACCCCTAGGCTACAGCATTTACCTTGAAGATGGCGCTTGGGCAACCCTCGCATTCACGATACTTTTGATGGCCCTTCCCGCAGTGCCCCAAATTCTCAAGCACATATTCCAAAACATAAAGAATTTCGTTATTTCTATTTTCAAGCCCGATACTCCATTTAACTATGCAAATCTCCTGGATCTAGACAAGATGAGGGAAGAGGTTGCAGAACTCACTTTAGGGCAGATTCTTGCGCTCGTATCCGCCGCATGGCTTATTATCCCCGCAATTTCCGCAATTCCTTACCTTGCTTATACTTTTGAGCCTGTAGACGCATACTTTGAATCCATTTCCGGATGGACCTCTACCGGACTCTCCGCGCTCCCTACGCTGAATGGGCTTCCTCCAAGCATAATCCTCTATAGAAGCGTAACTCAGTGGATAGGGGGCCTTGGAATCGTCATTTTGATGCTTACTGTGATGAAGGGAAGAGAAGCAAAACATTTCCTCAAGGCAGAAGGGCGTACTGCAACTGATGTGGGAATCAGCAAAACCGCAGGAAATATTTGGGGGATTTACCTTGTCCTTACCCTTGTAGGCGTCGTGCTTCTTTATGCAGTAGGATTCGATCCGCTCAATTCCGTAAACCTTACTCTTGCAGGAGTTTCCAATGGAGGATTCTTCCCATTTGATTCATATGATTTTGATGATTCCCAGAAGATTATTCTTGCGAGCCTGATGTTTGGGGGAGCAACAAGTTTCATCTTTTACCGCAATCTGCTTGCCCGCAAATTCAAGGAAGCGTTCTTTGATGAGGAACTTGCCTTTTATGTCCTCATTACTGTTACGGCAGTTGGCCTTATTTACGTAGTTGGCCACGAGGGAATATTCAACACTTTCCTTAATTCCGTTTCTGCAATTGCATGTGGAGGATTTGCAATCGGAGATCTCTCCATAATGAGTGCCTTTCCTACCTACATAATCATCTTACTCATGCTCATGGGAGGAATGATGGGTTCAACCACAGGTGGAATTAAACTATGGAGAATCCTAGTGGTTCTCAAATCAATAATGCGCAATATAAAATCCGCATTCCTTCCTGTAGGTTCTGTACAAATTGTAAAAATCAACGGAAATCCGATAAGTGAGGAGTTCATAGTAGAGAGTTCCACATTCATTTTTGCATACATGCTTCTCTTCCTTTTCGGATGTGGGGTTTTGATGGCAATAGATTTTGAAATTGAAGATTCCATGTTCATGATTGCCTCTGCAATGGGCAATGTAGGGCTTGCAATAATCCCGGTTCCTGAAATGGCCCAGGGAACGAAGATATTTTTAATTGCTTTGATGTATTTAGGTCGTATAGAGATTTTCCCGAGTCTCGCACTTATCCGTTACATACTGAGGAGATGAATATGAAGGTTTTGATATTTGGCGCTGGAAGGGTTGGAACTAACCTTGCAAAATTGTTGGAAAAGAAACACGAGTTGACTGTAGTTGACCAGAGTAAAGAAGTTTGCGATCGTCTTGCAAGCGAATCAGATTTTAACGTAATTCATGGCGATACTACTGACCCTGCGCTTCTCGATGACCTTAAGCTAGGTGAAGCAGATTTCGTTTTTGCAGTTACCGGTCACGAAGAAGCAAATTTCCTTGTTTCGCTTTACGCAAAGCATGCAAACGCGAAAAGAGTAATCTGCCGAGCATCCGAGCCCAAGTATTCTAACTTGATGAAACGCCTTGGTGTGGAGCCCCTTCTTCCTGAATGGACCCTTGCACGCGAGCTTGCGAGCATGGTTATGCATCCTGTAATTACTTTACTTTTGGACCCGCGTTTTTCACAAGTTGAGATGGTTGAGAAGGCAGTTGGCGGTTCTCTGGATGGCAAAACTGTTGCGGATGCTTCTGAAAAAGAGAAAGCGGCTATTGCTGCAATCTATGATGGGGAGCAGTTCCAGCCCGCAGCGCCTGATTTTGTTCTGCAGAAGGGAATGAAAATTGTGATTATCAAGCACAACCCCAAGTGAGTTAAAAGGCTGGAGGGATACGCCCTTAAAAAACTATCTTCCCTAACATAATCTATACTTTTGAGTGACCATTATGGCAGCTATTAGTGCAAAGAACAATTCTCGCGTAGTTGCAACGCCAGTGCGTTCCCCCAAGGTTAGCCTGCGCACTGCCCAGGATTCTAAATATCCAATGCACTCACCTTTAGTGGGTGCCGATTCTTCGCTACGTTTTCTTGACCCTTCTGCCCACATGAAAGTGCTCAGCGCCTTAGAGCAGGTGGGCTGCCCTCTTGAAGGGGATATCCACAACCCTCTTTTCCGGGATAAAGAAGTTGCTGGGTTTCTTATGCAAACCTATGTCGATGCTTACGGGTTTTTCCCAAGCGGGCGCCAGCTTACTGGCCAGGGCCTGGGCGTATTGGGGCGCATAATGCGTTTACATGGAGCTTCCAATATGAAGGCAGATGTGGCTTTGCCCAAGAAACCAACCCAGATTTCTGCACCCAAGAAAAAGGCTTCTAAACCCAAACCAAAATCCCCAAAACCCAAACCCAAGCCGGAACCTGCAGATGCCCCTGCCCAGGGAACCGTTTCAGCATACATGGAACCTGTTAATGAAGGCCTGAATGACTTTGTTTGCCTGGAGGACGAACTTCTTCCTCGCGTGAACAAGCGGATTATGGATTTTCTGAATTCCATCTTTGAAGAGCGCATGAGCAGAAATAGGGAAGGGGAAGAATATCTTTCCCTTTCCAAGACCGGCCTTAAAATTCCGGTTGAAGCACTGGGAAGAAAGCTATTTTTCAGGAAAAAGGATATTGCTGCACTTCCATTATTTATGACTTTGGAGACTGACTCTCTTGAAGTTGCGTCTGCTGCATTGGAGGATCTTTGCCGCGAAGTTTATGCTGCAAAGGTACATCAGCTCCCGAAACTCGGCTCCATGCTCTGGGCGGCAAGGGAATTCTGGATAGATAGTTTTGAAGGAAGGCACTTCCCTGAGAATACCAGGGGTGAGTTCATGTCGATTCTTCAGCTCCCGAAAGTAGTTGGCTTCCTCAAGGAAAGCTATTCGGATTATTTCCGGGAGGAGAACTCTTCTGCTTTGCGCAGGCATTCAAGCCTGCAGAATAATGTGTACATATAATCCTCATATTTTGGTTTTCCGCCTCCCATAAATCGGTTTAAAAATACTTCGATAGAACTTAAGTTCGCTTACAGGTGTATCTGAATGACAGAAAAAAGACCTTTTGATGTTTTGAATAATGCGTTGAACAACACCGTTGTTATCGGTTTGAAGGGAGGAGTGACATTCCGCGGCATTCTCGCTGCATATGATGTCCACATGAACCTCGTGCTCGAAAAGACTGAGCTTCTCGAAAATGATGAAGTGAAGAAGGGAATCGGAACCTGCCTCCTTCGTGGAGACAGCGTTGTTTATATCTCACCTTCCTAGATTTCTTCTAGGAAGCTTCATATTTTACCTCGGGGCCAAATTGAAGCGCATTTATCGCTTTGCGTGCCCTTCAAATTGTCCGGGCTTGTAGCTCAGTAGTAGAGCGCTCCCTTGGCATGGGAGAGGCCGGGGGTGCGACTCCCCCCAAGTCCATGAAATTTTTTTCTGCTGTTTTACACTGCGGTAAAAATTTCTGTAAAAACATGACCCGCGTTAAGCTACTTTCTTGTTTTACGCCACTTCTCCATTACTTGAACGGATTCGTTGCTTTCATCCATTTTACTTTAGCAAAATCCTTTTCATTTTCAGTTAGAATTTCCTTGACTCCGTTTTCCTGCATTGTTGCAGCAAGAAGTGCATCAAAGAAATGTATGCCGTATGTTTTGGAAAGGGATACTGCACCTATCACTGTAGTTCCAGAATATTCCAGAACCGTTGAAAATTTCATGAAGCCAAATAAGTATTCCTTGACTGTTTCATGGTCCACAGCGGGTTCCGCCTTCTCCCTTACTACCCTTGAAAACTCCGCCAGGTTCTGGGCGCTAATCACCATTCTCTTTTCATTAACCAATTTTTCTATTGTTTCCACTGCTTTTTTGTGTCTTTGCTCCCTCTTCTGCACAGAGTAAATCAGCATATTTGTATCTACGAGCACTTTAGTCATAAATCTCAGCCCGCCTTTGGTACATCTTGTATTTGAAGCTTATTCCTTCCTCCAGCTTCCTGAAAAATTCGTCTTTTAGTTCATCTTTGCTTTGTTTTTCCATATTTTCAATTGCTTCGGAAACGGCTTCGCTAAGCGAACCCTTCTTACCCCCATACTTTTCCTGGGCAAGCTTCCTCAGCTTTGCCTCATCCTCATCATCCAGCGAGATGTAAACATTTCCCATAATCTCACATCCATATGTAACTATCTAATGGATATATAACTTTATAAATCTGATGTTCAACTTCTTTTGTAACAGCTTAGGGGGAGAAGTAGTATGAATGCTGCTAGGCAGCCTTTTTCCACAGCGGCTTCTGGCTCTTCTGCTTTCGGTCGATCCATTTCTTCCTCTGGTGACAGGTCCATTATCGTGATAGCCCCAAGCTCTTTTGTGAACTGCCTTTCGTTATCATTGGAATCAGTGAAAGTTACTGCAATCGTACCTGCTCTTTTTGGCACAGATTCCAACCCGGTTTCAAGTTCTACATATCCCTCAGGAGTAAATGTGGCTTTGTATTCAAACTTGTTGAATGGAACATCTCCTTTATTTTGGATGAGTTGGGTTGTTTTTCTGGGTTCTACATCAAAATCCGTGTCAATTATCTCAATTGTAACAACTCCAGCATCAACTTCATCCCCGTTCAAAATTTGTATGTCCAGAGTGAATGTTTCATTGGAATAAATAGATTCTGGAGGTTCATCCGATTCAATTTTTAACTCAGGATAAAAACCGCAAACATTAAACGCACAAATTCCTGTTTTTTCATATGGCATGTCTTTGCAACTGCCGGTGGTGCACTTCGTTTCAACTTCAGGCATATTCTCCAAGTAAACCGAATTTTCGCCAACAACCAACTGTTCTTCAGGGTAGATGTGAACATATGTGATGGTGAATTCGTATCCGCTGGAAACATATGTTTGTCCTCTGTCCCCTTCGCTTATCCCTGCCCTCAGGTCATTGACCTTTGCTATAGCTGCTACTGGTCCAGCACAATATTCATAGGTCTCAAATCCGCCATCTCTACGGACTTCTAACCGTAAATCTTCGAAATGTGCATCTACTTCTGGAACATAAAACTCAAAACGGTATGAGTATATCTTGGTTGATCCTTCAGAAATGTCCGGTTCTCCAATGATGTGGTTTCCACCCAATTCAACATACTCCAAGCAACCGGAGGAAATATCTGTGTTCAAGGGCATGATGGCAGAATAAACGAAAGATGACATAACTACCAAGACCAAGACAAAAATCGAGATTTTCATATTTTTCTCTTTGTTGCCTAACTTTAAAAATATTTCTGGTTTTTGAGCTATGTGTTCTTCCGCTTCTGTTACCAAATTCCACTCGCAAAACCAGCGGAAATGCGGTTTAGCAAGTTATTTATACCTGGGTTGAGCAATAAATCCAGGGTAAGGTTATGTTATTCAGCGCAGTGGTTCACAAGGAGGAGGACAGGTATGTTGCCGAGTGCCCAGAGATATGTATGGCAAGCCAGGGAAAAACAATCGAGGAGGCCCTTGCAAACCCTAAGGAGGCAACAGAGCTTTATCTTGAGGAATTTCCTGTTGAAGTGAACCCAAGCCAATTATGACCAGTTTTTCAGCAGATTATTTTGCCCGTCTGTCCCAAAATTGCCCTCAGACGTAAAGATGTGCCAGAATCTCACCGAACGCGTGTAAAAATAGAAAGCTTTATATAGCGCGCGCGTTCCTAAATAATACGGGTGAGACCCATGGCCAATGTCAAACAGGACCAGAAAGTCCAGGTAGGCGGTGCGAAGTTCAACAAGCCTAAGCTTAGGCTGCGCACCAGGTTAATGGAAACTCTAAATCGCATTTTTACTACTAGACAAGAGAAACTCGCTGGTGAGAAAGGACTTCTTGCTGCACCGATGGGCAGAAGGAGGATGCTTGCTCTTGGTGCTGCAGCAGTTATGGCAGCATGTGCTCCGCTTCCTGCAATTGCAAATCCAAATGAGACTCCTGCTGAAAAATCCAAATCAGATATAACATACGAAACGTTTTCTGACCCCAAAGAGCTCGAACCTTACTTTAAGAATGCTGAGGGGAAGTTGATGAACTTTAGACTGGGTGAACAGAAAAAGGTGGGTGCATATTTGGTTTCTGTTGACAAGTCTGGATCCGGAGTCGATTTTGAAGTTAAGGTAGATGGTTCTACTGAAACATTCGGAGTTGCTTTGGTAGCACCACTACCAGAAGTAAATGTATTGGTGGTTGATGTGCCTGCTTCCAACCCAATGATTAAGGGCAAATTGCTTGTTTTCGCAGATAGTGGCACGGTTTATTTTCAGTACTTCAACAAACGTGAAGGAAGACATGAAACTAGGGGGGTTCCTCTATGGGAGGGAAAGATGAGAGATGGGGCCATTAAGACTGGTTTTGGCTTTGATGAAGGAGGCCTCTTCGTGATCAACGCTCCCGAGAGACTACAAAAAGGAGATGTTGTGTGTCAAGCTACATTACGTAATAATGGGGATTCGGGCCCATATTGGTATATGTATGAAGGGCCGGATACCGCTTTGGATACAAAGACAGTTGCCATGCGCTGAACTCCTTTTCTATCTTATTTTTAAATTTATTCCGAGAATACCCACCTAGTGATATATATGGTTGGTGGAACTCACAAAGACATCGAAAAAAGGAAAGCAGATCAGGTTCAAGGAGCACAAAAAACTGCAGAAGCAGCCGTAGTAAATAATCTCGCACAGATGGGTTCAGAACAACAGAATGAACAGGCGAGGAGACAGTATGCCCAAGAGAACTATATGGCCCCCCCACTAGAGCAGGCAGAAACAAACCTAACAAGGGACCTAAATGAACTGAATCCCGAAATAGGAAATACGGAATTAGTCCCTCAGTTCGTGAACCTTCTTAAAATTACAAGAACCCAAACTGGGGAAGCAGCAAGGCAAGCTAGCATGAGTCTGGCTTCAGTAATGGATCTCCTTAAGAGAACAAAGGGAATCAAGCTAACTCCGATATGGCAGGGAGAGATAAAGAAAGTTGTTTCCTTGGTTAAGAAACAGCAGGCCGAACCTAAAAACAAGAAAATTGCAATGCAGCTCATAATGCGTTCAGGCACCATAGCAGAAAATAATACTGCATACTTGGAAATACAAAAAACAGACATTCCAAAGGAAAGAATCGATGCATTCATGGACAAGAGGGCAGACACTGCAGCTAGAATTATGGACGAAGGATTAGCAGCAGGCCTGAGCATAGATGAGATAGAGAAAAGGCAAAGAGAGGCCAGAAAAGAAGACGTAAAGGAGTTTTTAATCCAGGCACGCAAGGATGGCTACGAAGTCCCCCAGGAAGTTGTTGAAAAGTTAGAAATTTTCATTGATATTGCCGACAAGCGTTCAGAATTGTACGATGCAGGAGCATATGCAGAAGCAAGCAGAGCTGCAAGCTACGCAGAGTACGCGGGAGTTCTTGGGAATGCAGGATTGGGATTCGCTATTAACCCTCCGTCACTGTTGGATCTGGAGGCAGGTGAAGAGGAGATGGGTGCAGACGCTGCCGCCCAGGCACAAATGATGCAAGATCTCCAGAGCCTTGCTAATGAGGAGCAGAAACAGGCAGAAGAAGCCCAGAAACTAATAGAAGATCTTATGGCGCAGGCAGAGAAAGAAAGCGAGGAAACCACCGTAGGGGATCTCAAGGACGACGAATTAAAGGAAAGGCTCGAGAAAATGGGCGTTGAGCAGGACAAGACAATAAAGCAGGTATTGGAATTTACAAAAAAGACCATGGAGACTGTCTCAGTACAGCAGGGAAGGGTGGATACACTAAAGCAGAATGCAGTAGTAGGCTTGGAGCCTTCATTCCACGAAAACCCTCAGGAAGTTCTGGAAATGAATGGAATAATGAAGGATGGAAAACTCACGGAATTCGGTCAAAGTGTAATGCCGGATATTCTGAGAGCTTCAGGAGGAAGTTTCAACAATGCCCTAAACCAGATCATGGATGCAATTCCTATGGACGGGAGAGAAGAGTTCATGGAAAGGACTGAAGAAGCAAGGGTAGTAATAAACGAGTATCTCGCAAACCCGGGAAATGCAGAGATGCGGGAAGCAGCAGCAGAAATTCTCGTAAATCCGGAATTCGTGGCAATAAGGGCAGCATTCAATGAAGCGCTTGCAGATAATGCAGCAGAAATAATTGGAAGGCTCAATGCATAGGCAACCCTTTTATTTTTTCCCTCCTTTTTTCACTTATGCTGCTGAAAAAGATAGGTCTCCTCATACTATTCGTTATTTTTCTTGTCGCATCACAATATGCGCCTATTTTCTATCCAAATGACCCTCTATTAGTAAAGGCGGTGGAAACCCTTGCAATAATTTCTTTTGCATTACTTTTGGATTCACTGGTAGGGGGCATAGTTGCGAGAATCAAGCTCTTTAAGGTAAGGTATTTTCTTGCAAAGATTTCCAGTTATCTAATCTACGTAGTCACAATCATAATTGCAATGGGGATTTGGATTGAGCAGACCCAAAGTCTGGTAGTTGCAATGGGTTTTATCGGGGCAGGAATTGCAATTGCTCTCCAACGACCTTTAATGAATTTAGTAGGTTTCCTCACCTTAATCACAGTAAGGCCGTATGAAGCAGGGGACAGAATAGAAATAGATGGAGTGAGCGGGGACGTAATAGATATCGAATTGATGTATACGAAACTTATGGAGATAGGGGGAGATGCAAATTATGATCAGTTCACGGGAAAGATCAAGGGGATTCCCAACTCTTTTGTATTGGAGAAGGTAGTAACTAACTACTCAAGGGATTTTGGATTTATTTGGGAAGAGTTGATGCTCCCTATTACCTACAGCAGCAACCTCAAGAAAGCAACGGGAATAATGGAAAATGCAGCAAATAAGATCACAAGACAATTTGTTGAAAAAAGCACCAGGCAATTGAAGAAAATGACCTATAAGTATCTCCTGGAGCCCAGAGACGTAAAGCCCACGGTTTACGTAATTCCTACAGACAACTGGATTGAGCTAAGATTGAGGTTCATAGTGGATGCAAAACATCGGAGAACACACGTGGATCCGGTATTCAAGGAAATCCTGGACAAGTTCCAGAAAGCAAAAGACATAAGGATATCCAGCAAAACAACAGCAAGAGTCTGGGATACACCGAAAAAATCAAACTATTAAAGAAAATTATTCAGGAGGCTTTTCTTCCTCCTGTTTATCTTCATCATCCTTTTTCATGAACTTTTTGCAATGTCCTACTGCAAAGTCCATTGCTTTTTTGGGATCCCTGTTTTTGGAGTATTCAGAAGCGAATGCTGCAAAAAAGGTTTCCCTTGCCCCTATTGAGGCGCATGCGGAAGGATCTTCAAGGAAATACTCATGCTCGTTCCCACCTTCGGTTACGCTAATTTTTCCCTCACCCTTGATCACAACAAGAACCCCATTCTTCTTTATATGGGAAAGTAAGTTCTCGGGAACATATTGCATTTCCAGAGGAGTTGTTTTCAGCACCTTTATCTTCTCAACGTTTTTTACGCACCAGTTTTTCTTTCCTCCAAAAGTCTTAGGATCTCGGACAAATCCGCGGGAATCCACATAAATCTCACTAAAATCTCCCTTTAATTTATCTATACAAACCTCATTGGAAACTGCATATGCGAGAACCACGTTGGAAGTAATTGGCGTATGAGTCATCTTGCACGCAAGGGGGAACCTACCCGTTTCCTCCATATTTTCAATATGGATCTCGATTATTCCCTTCTTGCTCTTTGCAAGTTCATAATCTTCCCCGATCTCATCAAATACGTTTTTAATGAAGTAAGCCGGTCCACCATCTTTCTTCTCTATCGTATTATCGTCCTTATCCATTATTAGATTGTCTGCAAAGCATCCTGCTATAAAGAACTTAGCCATTTTATCACATCCTTCCCGAGACCTTTTGAAATCTCACACGTTTTGAAATTCCAATTTCTGGTCGCGTAATTTTTACCTTCCCCAGACTAAGCAGTACCAATTATCACTTTTGTGTCTCCTACTTTTTAACCCTAGCTACAAATTTTTTTGTTGGAATAACACTTACATTTACCTCCAAAAACCCTTTTTTCTGAAGCAATCCTCCGAAGGCTTTTTAAACCAAAATGTCGAATATACTGACGTTACAAGGTAAGGCACCATGCACATTTCCAGCATAAAGCTCAGGGGTTTTAAGTCGTTCAAAAAGGCAGACATTGAGCTGCCGCACGATTTCATCTGCCTTGCGGGGCCTAATGGGAGTGGAAAAACCAATGTGCTGGATGCAGTAAGGTTTGCACTCGGAGAAAAATCCCTAAAGTCTCTTCGTGCACGCAAGGTAAAAGACCTAATTTGCCACAATTCCAAAATTGCGGAAGTGATACTAAATTTTCAGGATGATAAAAAATACGAATTAAGGCGTGCAATAAAGGAAGATGGAAAAGTCCGCTACATGCTCAACGGAAAAAAAACTACACGTACCTCAATTCTGGAGCTCCTGAAAAAATACAACCTGGATTCAAGCGGAAGGAACATAATCGCCCAGGGGGAGGTTCAGCGCGTAGTAGAGATAAGCGGAAGGGAAAGAAGGGGAATAATTGATGCTGTTGCAGGGATTGCTGATTTCGAGGCAAAAAAGAAAGAGGCGCTTAGAGAACTTGAAATCGTAGAGGGAAGGGTTAGAGACTCAAACCTCGTGCTTGGAGAACGTACTGCATTTTTGAAGGAGCTGGAATCCGAAAGAGAACACGCTCTTAGCTATTCTTCTGCATCTGAAACCGTAAAGCGCGCAAAAGCTTCAATCATCCAGCTTGAGCTCAAGAACGCAGAGAAGAAGAAAAAGAAAATACTCAATTCACTTGAAGATGCGAAAAAAGGCATTGAATCCATAAGGAAGGAAATGGAGAAAATCGAAGCAGAAGTAAAGAACGAAGAAGATAAAAAAGCGAAAATCTCTGCAGAAATAGGTGCAAAGGAGGAAAGGGAAAAGCTTTTCCGGGAACTGGAAAAGACAAAGGCGGAAATCACCTCAAAGAAGGAATCCCTTCAGGAATCTGAAGAATCTCTTCAGAAGCTAATTGCTTCGCTCGAATCTCTTGAAAAGGAAATCTCATCTGAGAAAAAGATTCTTCAATCCCTTTCCGAAGAGGAAAAAGAGCTAAGAACTCAGATGGTTCCGCTCGAGAGTTTACGCTTGGAGCACAGAGAAAGCGCAGAAGTTTCCGCACTAAGAAAATCCATGGAGGATTTGGAAGATGAGCGCACCCGCATTCGTGAACAGGCCCTTATTCTTAAAGGGGAAATAGAAAAATCCCAGTCACTTATTGCAGAAAAGAAAAGAACTCTGGAAGATGAGGGAATTTCCGAAGTTTCCTCAGGGGAAAACATGGAAGCGGATATTGAAGATCTCCGCAGGAAACTCAGGGGTGCGATAGATGCACAGGACCGCCTCTTTTCACGGGAAAAGGAATTGAATGCAGAAAATGCAGGCCTTGACCGGGAGCTCCTTTCCCTAAGGGAGAAGGTTGCAACCCTCCGCGCACAGACTTCTGCGCGTGTGCGCAACCCCGCACTCCAATTTATTTCCGAATTAAAGGAAAGCGGAAATCTAGGTGGGATCCACGGAACAGTTGCGGAACTTATTGAATTCAAGCCCGAATACTCAAAGGCAATTGATGCAGCAGGAGGGGGCCGTCTTCTTTATGTGGTGGTGGATTCCGCAGATGTCGCAGTAAAAATAATCTCCCACTTGAAGAAAGCAGGAAGAGGAAGGGCAACATTTATCCCGCTTAAAGAAGTGAATTCCCCTCAGATAAATGCAAAGGGGGGAATGGGTCCCCTTGTAGACTTCATAACGTTCAATTCAAAATATTCAAACGCAATCAACTTTGCATTTGGGAATACACTTCTCGTAAAAGATTCAAATGAAGCAAAAAAGCATGGGATCACAAAGGAGCGCATGGTCACAACAGATGGCGACCTTTTTGAAAAATCTGGCATAATTACAGGAGGAAAAACAAGGGGGGGAGTTGCTTCCGCAGCCCAACTTTCCAAAATGGAGGCAGAGCTTGAAGCAGTAAAATCACGCAAAACCGGACTTATCGATGACCTTTCTGCGATAAGGGACGAAATGTCTTCTTTTCGCAGGGAAAAGGCAGAAACAGAAATTGCAGTTAAGAAGAAAGAAGTGGAATTTGAATCTGTTCAGGAAAAGCTGGAGGAAAGGAAAAAGAAGGAAATGCGTGCGGGTGAAATAAAAGATGAGATGCGCAAACTGGAAAAATCCATAGAACTTTCTACTTCCAAATTAGCCTCTTATGAAAAGAAACACGGGGAACTTGACGCTTCCATCATTACCTCGAAAGAAAATCTTCAGAAAGCAATAGAAAATGAATCTTCACGTTTGGAATCAATGGAGAAAGAACGGGAGGACAAAACAAAGCTTTACTCTTCTCTGCGTGCCCAAGCGGATTCAAAGAAAAGGGAATTTGAAGTAAGGACCGATGGCATAAAAGACCGAGAATCCAGGTTGAACCGCACCGCAAAAGAAAAGGAAGAGCAAGATTCCAGGACAAAGCAGCTTGTTTCCCAGATCAAAAGAAGAGAAGACGATCTTTCTAGGATTGAAGAAAGGCTCGGAGCTTCAAATGCAGCAATCAAGAGACTTATTACTCAGATGAACGCATTTGAGCAAAAGCTCCAGGAGCTTGGAGAAAGAAGAGGGGAATTCCAAATTGAGCTTTCCAGGCATGAAAAAACCATAACAGTTTCAGATGTGGAAATGGAGAATTTGGATACGCGCTTCGTAGACCTGCAGGCGGAATTTGAAGAATACAATGAGGTTGAACCTTTGGAAGGAGGAAAGGAACAGCTTACCCAGATGATGCGTTCTGCAGAATCCCTAATTTCCGAATTAGGTGCAGTAAACCTTGCAGCTCCGGAAATGTACGAAGAAAAATCAAAGGAAGTATCCGAAATGCAGGAAAAGATTGAGAAACTTCGTGTGGAAAAGGAAGCAGTAATCGATATGATTTCAGGAATTGAGGAAAAGAAAAAAGAAGCATTCTTCGAGACTTTCCACGAGGTAGATAAACAGTTCCAGAAACTCTTTACGCTTATTAATGTTGGAGAGGGTCATCTATACTTAGACAAACCCTCCACTCCGTTCGAATCAGGTCTTTACATAAAGGTAAGGAGGAACAACCGCGACCATTCGCTTGAATCCCTTTCAGGGGGAGAAAAGAGCCTGGTTGCGCTTATGTTTGTATTCGCACTCCAGTTCTACAAACCCTCTCCTTTCTATGTACTGGATGAGGTAGATGCCCCCCTGGACAAAGTGAATACAAAGAATCTCGCAAAACTTCTCACGGAGCTTGCGCCCCAGTCCCAATTTCTTGTTGTAAGCCACAATGATATAATGATGGGGATGGCCAGTGCAGTATTGGGAGTAAGCAGAGTAGATGGAGTCTCAAAAATAGTTGGGGTAAAATTAGAAAAAGAGGGAATTGAAGCTCCGGAAATTCATGAGGCTCCCGCAGCCTAATTCATCTTATTGAGGTATACTTCCATTACCCCGAGAACCATATCTCCGGTAACTGTTGCGTTAAAGCTAACCAGTGCAGTTTCACCCTCATCAAAATCAAGATTGGATGCAACTTCTATTTCTCCAGCTTCAAGCAAATACCCATCAAAGGTATTGGGGAGCTCCAAATTGTAGGTTTTTACCTGTTCATACTCAAACTCCAGGTCAGGAACTTCCTCAGCAATAATCCTTAGAGTAGAATCCGGGAAGGTTGCCCTTCCTCCGAAATCCTGATCTGCCAGGGTTTTGTTCGTGAAGTTTTCAAGCAGGCTTGCGCTTCCCTCAGAGATATATGTTACGTATTCAGTTTTCATGAACATTGTTTCTGTTGAGGAGAGTGGAGGTTCGAATACAACATAATCTTTTCTTTCATAAACCACGTTTTCCTCTCCATATTCTTCAATAATCTCTTCAATCACAAGATCTCTGTTCTCCCAGGGAATCATGAATGCGTATGCACTAGTGTTTGCACCAACGATTGTGCCTTCTCCTGAAAGCTCAACATTAGAGTAATAGCTTTTTGCGTCAATGATGCGGTAGGTGATTATCCCGTCTGTTTCCACCGCAAGCATATAACTTACTTTTCTTCCTGTTTCTATCAAAGGCTCCATCATCATCTGCTGATAGCCTCCTTGTATCTCCATTTTGGTTTCATTTGCAAGTTCAATGCTGTATTCATCAGGAAGCCCTATCTGGGCCATCGCAAAGCTGTTTATCCCCAAATTTTTGAACCCGTTATATATTTCCATGTTTTTTGCAGAATCCCTGAGAGTAGCCCTGTAAAATCCGCTTCCTTCTTCCACTTCTTCCAGGCTTAGCACTTCGGGGTTCCCGGAAATTTGGCTTATCTGGACTTCAGAAGGAGCTTGAATGTACAGGAATGCCCCATAAGAATAAATGCTCACGTTCACATTTGCTGTTCCAGTGTAAATGGTGGCATCTCCGCCGTCGTTTCCCGACCAGTTCCTAACACTCATTGCAAGGGGTTCCATAAGGAAAAGAAGCGCTAAAAATACAACTAATACTTTAACTATCAAGCTTTTATTCATCAAAAGCACCGGATTAAAGTTAAGCAAAAACACTTTTAAAGCGTTCTTATGCTAGTAGCGGTCAAGATCAGATTTACCTTACGGTAAATACTCTTGAGTTCAGAAGAACTCAAGAAATCCATGGGCTCTGTGTAACCTTCAGTTACATCTCGTGAAGCAAGCTTCATGATTTAGCCTTGGGTCTTTGACCCAGACTCAGTGGAAGCCTACTTTCCTTTCATTTATAAATCTCTAAAACCCAGATAAGTTCAATGATAGTAATACGTAGCTGGAAGTACAGAATCTACCCAACAAAAGAACAAGAAAAAGAGTTTCAGTTTTACCTATACGAATGCAAAAACCTATGGAATTTTCTTCTGGAATATACAAAAGAACATTATGAAAAAACCAAGAGATTCCCAACAAGAAAACAACTTTATACCCTAACAAAAAAGAAAACCAAACTATTTTCCCAGGTATCTCAAAACGTGGCAGATAAGCTTGTTAAGGCCCTAAAAGGAATGTTTGCAACAAAGAAAAAAGGCGGAAAAGTAGGTTTTCCTAGGTTCAAGCCAACAGAACGAATGAAATCATTTACTTATCCCCAGTTTGGATTCAAGTTAAACAAACAACTTTTACTCTCAAAATTGGGAGAAATACAAATCAAAAAACACAGGGAACTAAAAGGAAAAATCAAGACCCTCACAATAAAACGAGTGCCATCTGGAAAATGGTGTGCAGTGTTTACTTCAGAAGTTGAAATAACTCCGAGATGCAACAAAGGTGCAAAAGTGGGAATTGATCTGGGAATACAGAATTTTGGATATTTAAGCAATGATTCTGTAATCATAAATCCAAGACACCTGAGGAAAGCAGAAAATAAGCTAAAACAAGCTCAAAAATCATTCTCAGGAAAAAAGAAAGGAAGCAAAAACAGGAGAAAGGCAAAACTAAGGGTAGCCAGAGCATATGAAAAAGTTACCAACAACAGAAGGGATTTTCTTCACAAAACCAGCAGGAAGCTGGTTAATTCATATTCTTTACTTGCAATGGAAGACCTAAATGTAAACGGATTGAGCAAAGGTTTCCTTGCAAAACACATATTGGACTGCAGCTGGGCAGAGTTTAGGGAAATGCTTCACTACAAAGCGGAGGAAGCTGGTTCTGAAGTTGTTCTTGTGAATCCTGCCCACACTTCTCAGGAGTGCAGCAGTTGTGGTTTAATACGAAAGAAAACGCTTGCGGAGAGGTGGCATAATTGTTCTTGTGGAGCAATTATGCATAGGGACCTCAATGCAGCTAAAAATATACTCAAACGAGCTCTGGGCCTATCTCTAGGTGATAGACATTCAGGCTCTAAACAAGCTACCCGTGGGCGCGGGGAAGTAAAGCCTGCTGAGAAGATGCCTCTACCATTATAAAGTATAATGGGCAAGTATCTCTATGAATCAGGAAGATCTATTTGTGAAGGAGAAGCCCCGTCCTTTAGGGCGGGGAGTAGCCACAGAGCACCGCCACAATATATGCTAAATCCTCTTGATTATTTGGTGTTAACTATGGTAGAAAAAGGAGATTTCATACTCTTAGAGCTAGAAGGGAAAGACCAGAACGGAAGAACATTTGATTCCACAAAAGGAGAAATTGCAAAAAAGCTCCATGGAAAAGAAGGTCCCCTCATGGTAGTTTTTGGAATGGATCGGCTAATCCCCGGAATTTACGATGCACTTCTTGGAATGAAGGAAAGTGAGGAAAAGGATATCCATCTTACTTCTCAGCAGGCATTCGGAGACAGGAAAAAAGACCTTGTAAAAATAATGTCTTCAACTGAATTTGCAAAACACCAGGTAAATCCAGAACCAGGCCTCGTAATCCATGTGGATACGGATACTGGCCGCCTCTATGGAACAGTAAAGAGCGTAACTGGAGGAAGAGTAATGGTAGACTTTAATCACCCTATTGCGGGACAGGAAGTAGATTACCACCTAAACCTTCTCAAGGTATACTCAAAATCTGAGGACAAGGTAAAAGAACTCATTTCTTATCTTGAACTTGAAGGAGATTTTAAGCTTTCCAAAGAAAACGAGCTCAATATAACCCTCAAGAAAAAAGAAGGACAGGAATACGAACTTCACAAGGCAATGCTCTTGGTTACGGTCAAATCTAAAATCCCAGGAATTAAAAAGGTTGATTTGAAGGAAGAGTAGATGTGCAAAATTTGCGAAATTGCATCCACAAATTCCGAATATCTCACCCTACTTGAAAAGATGGTGGGGGAGGACCAGGTACGCCTAAAAACAACTCATGATTTCTTGGACCAATTCCCCTCCCTTTCCAAAAATCTCTACACTTCACTTAAATGGCCAACCAAACTTTCCACTCCTTTATTTGAAGCAAGGACTGCATTTGCAATTCCTACCAAGTATTTCCAGCCTATTTTGCTGGATGGGGAAAGGATGGGCAACCACTTTTCGCATGGAGCAACACGCTCAATATTCTTTTCAGGGGACAAATTGGTTTTGCTCTCCAAAACAGTTGGGCAGGAATCCGGAAGGCCGTTCCTTTCCAGCTTTCTCTTTACCCATTTTGAGAAAGATGAATATGAAGTTGCATTTGATGGAAAGGACATGAAGATTTCCGTAAGTATAGAGAAGCCCCTCAAAAACCTAATCACCGGAAAAGTGGAAAAGAAGAAAATCCACTTCAACTTTTTCCACCAGAATTTAGAAGGAAGAATAATCTCCAAGGAACAAGCAATGCAATCCTCCTACGTAAAGAAAATACTGGGAAAAAGGGGGAACGTGCGCACTCTCTTTGCTTCCGCGGATTTAGAAGGATATGTAGTTTCCGTATCTCACTTTTCCCCGCATCCCTTTATGCTAAGATTGTGCAAACAATTCGGGTACGAATCATTCAGGCATTTCCAGGAGCATGCTTTAGATTATTTCAAGGAGCACCTTCAATTATCTTAATTTTTCAGGGAATAAAGAGTAACCCGCTAACTTATACAATAAATTAGCAGCAAAAAGCTCGCTTACCACCTGCCCTTCAATCGGCGCGAGTTCTACAATATCAAAACCAACAATCTTTTTCTTTTTTGCAACTTCCTTAAGCAAATCAATTCCTTTTTCCCAGGAAAGGCCTCCGGGGCACGGAGTTCCAACTCCGGGAACCTCTGCAGGGTTGAACCCATCTAGATCAATAGAGATGTATACGTTTTCTCCAAGTGCATCCAGCACTTCAGAATTACTAAATTCACTTCCCCAGCTCTTCAAATTTGAATTCTTGCTTAAGTAATCTGCGCATTCAGTGCTCATGTTTCTTACTCCAACCTGCGCACCTTTTTCTGCATATTCCATAATCCTTCTCATTGCGCATGCATGTGAGTATTTGCTCCCCTCAAATGAATCTCTCAAATCCGCATGTGCATCTATGCACAAAATAGAAACATCTGGAATCTTTTTCGCAACTGCTTCCACGGCTCCTGCAGAGATACTATGCTCTCCCCCCACAACTATTGGAAGCTTTCCAGCCTCAAGAATCTGCATAACTCCCTTCTTCACATCCGCAGCTACTTCTTCAGGATTCCTTTCCCCTCCTTTCACCGGCTCTATTACATGAAACCCATCTCCTATAGGCTCAAAACCAAGTTCTATATCGTATTCCTCCACTTCCACACTTCCTTTAAGAAGTGCTTCCGGTCCTTTTGCAGCACCCTTTCTGAAGAATACTGTTCCTTCGTATGGAACGAGCAGTATGCATGCAAGGGCATTTTCAAACGGAGCATTTCTCTCAAGAAATTGGAGTTCCATATGTTTTTCATGCCTGCGCACAGTTTAAATTGCTTTCCTGAGTTAGCAATTCATGCTTCCACCTCGTGAGATCACTCCGATGGATACCCTTGCACATCTAAGGGAATATTGGAAACTAGTGAGGTTCGAGCACGCAATTATGCTCGCAGTTGCAGTAATGATAGCAATAGTAATTACTTTAGGTGAAATCCCACAAATAGACCAGCTTTTCTACCTTGCCCTTCTCGTTCCAATTTGCAGCGAGGTAGGCTCCTTTGCGTTAAACGATTACATGGACAGGGAAACCGATAAAATAAACGGAATGATGGATCGTCCCTTGGTAAAGGGAACAATTCAGCCAAAGAGTGCCCTCCTCCTTTCTATATTCTCCTTTGCAATTTCACTAATTGCAGGATACCTCATAAACGAAATTGTATTTCTAATCGCAATATTTTACAATGCGTTTGCAATCCTTTACAACATAAAGCTCAAGGATCTCCCTCTCCTGGGAAACCTCTTTATTGCAACCACAATGGCGATTCCCTTTATCTTTGGAGCATATGTTTACACTGATTCCCCACCCGAGGTACTTTGGGATATCGCCCTCTTAGGATTTATTGCAGGTCTTGCGCGTGAAATAGTAAAATCCGTAGAGGATATGAAAGGCGACAGCAAGGCAAGGAAATCCAAAACCCTTCCAATCATTATTGGAAAAGGCCCATCACTTTTTATCTCCTCAATGCTTTTCCTTCTTTTCATTCCTCTCACAATAGTCCCATACATGATGGACCTTACAATCCATTTTGCTTCAGGATTTTTCCTCTTTATTGCAGACATTTCAATCCTGATACTTGCATTATACCTTCTTTATGCAAGGGAAGACAGAACCTTCTCAATAGTAAGAAAATATTCACTTGGGGCATTATTCTGCGGATTGCTTTCCCTGCTGCTTGCCTCACTGGGTCTCTAGACAGGATGAAAACGGATCTTTTCCAGATGTTCCCTCAGGTCAATTTCTTCTTCCCCCAGAACCGAGATGAATGTTTCTGCAGCAGCAGAATCAACTTCCCCATTTCTATCAAGCTTCCTCACCACATGTTTTAGCATTGCAAGCTCTTTTTGGTCAAGTTCATCATGCGGCCCAAACGTTTTTTCCATCCTGCCGCAAATCATTTCAAAAATGTGCCTGTTGCTCATTCCGTTGCCCGCAAGCAGTTTCACGCCCAGCTCCAGGGATGTGTAATACTCTTTTCCCAGCACAGAATAATATTCAATTTGCTCAGGTGAGGATGAAAATATTGCATCTATCCTTGCGGACATGTCCACAAGCGCCATAAAGAATTCTGACATTGTAAAAGTAATCATCTGTTTTAGCCTGGATTCAGATACGTTGGAGGGGAGGGGAAGTCTGTCCAGCGCAAAAAAATGTGTAGTGCCTGATTCATCCTGGCCACCCATGACCTCAACCGGGAAAAATCTGGAAAGTGCAGCAGCAAGCTCATAATCTTCATTAGATATCTCCACATTTCCATCTGCATAAAATTCTGCACAGGAAACAATCCATTTAAGCGCCCTGAGGTATTCCCACCTTGTTTCATTCTTCAATGTTGGTTCCCCTACCATGATTGAAATAGCTGTTATCCCCTCCATCCCCCCATCCATAATAAGCATATCCAGCGCGCCCCTTTTTTTCGGGAGCTCCACTGCACTTATCTGTCCAAGAAGCCGTGCAAGAGCGAGCCTCATTCCCGAAGGGGGTGCAGATTCTGAAATGCTCATGAACCCCCCCACTGGATTAATTTCCAGAGAAATTTTCTTCAGGATCTTTCCCAGTTCCTCCGAGCTCAACAGCCTCATCACCTGCGTTCCGTTTTTACCTGATTCTCCACACAATGCATATTCCACACTTCCATCCCTCCTTGGCATCGCCACACCCTCAAGCAGGAAAAGGAGCTCTTTTATTGCATTAAGCTTCGCATCTCTTTTTTCAGGCCAGAACGGAAGTCTGTTAATCCGGTTGACCTTTTTCAGGAGTTTCGTAATCTTCTTTTTAACAAGTTTTTTCGTTTTTTTGGCAATTATGGGCCGCTGGGGAATCATGCACTTCCTGCAGCATACTTTTTTGAACGCACAATTAACCCCTCTTTTCTCTGGCGCAACCATAATCGGCCGGGACATTTTCCGTGTGCTCTTCCTCGTTTCGCCCAAATATTGCACCTCGGAGCACTATATATACTGTTGCAAAATGTTTATAAAAGTGTTCTTTAAATGCCTTTCGCTCCGTTATTCAGAACCTTTATATATTTCCTTAACCCTAATTACCTACATGGCAGGAACAGAACTTCAAAACGGACCCAAAAACCCCAGGGCAAGAATCCTTCCAGGTCTCCCAAAAGCATTTGCAGGAATTAGGAATTTTCGTAATAAAGATGGAAAAACATACCTCACAGAGAGAATGGCATCATTTATTCTTTCAAGGAGGGCATTTTTGGACAAAAGGCTCGAGAATCGCGGAAAGCTTTTCAGGAAAGAAATGATTAGTTTCATAAACGCACTTTTTGATGGTGGGAAAGCAACTGCAGTTGAATATGGAAACAAGGAAGACCTGGAGTTTCTCACTACTCCCCGTTATGCACTGGTGTCAGCAAATGATCGCCCTGAAACGAGGGAAGGGAAAATTGGTGCAATTGCTACTTATTGTATGTCCGGTGCGGATGGGGACCACAGCTTTCTGGATGAGATGAAACTGAAGTTTTTCCAGAATCTTCCAGTATCTGAAAATGAAGTAACACAGTTAAAAGAAATGGAGCAGAATCAAAATTACTCCCGTTATTTCCATATTATAAGGGAATAGCTTCCTTTTTGGTTTAATTCATTTTTGATTGGGAATTTGCTAATTTGAGAAATATTCTGTTTCTGCTCTTGAGCAGAGCTCAAGATTCCTAAAGCTGAAAAATCTGATTCTCTTTCAGCGAATTCTTATAAGTATATTTCAGGAATTTGCAATTTTTCATTTATTTCTGCAGTTTGGAATCTTATTATGAAAAGAGGGAGTCATTTTCACCCTGTCCCCATCCAGCTGTTTCTTCTGCAGGTTTTTCACTTGCGTGGACCGGGGGGTTTTGCTCCGCTTTTTTTGCCAGAACCAGTTTGAGTGAGGTCTCTCTTGATATTTTTGATTATCAGGTTCTTCAGGCTTGCTCCTTTTTGCATTATAACTGCTCCAGTATTCTGGCCGGGAGGGTAGTTTATATTTGCAGGCCAGGATGAAATGGTGTACCAGTACATTTCTTCTCCTATAATCTGTGTGGTGCCTTCAATCTTTATGGTCCATTCAGTTTCTTTTCCATTAATTTCAACAGGGAGTGTGAATTTTTTAGAGTAATTTTCATTATTCATGTGTTCCTTTAGTTTGCTCCATGGCAGCCCTGTTTCCGGGTCCACCCACTTTTCAATATTCTCAGGCATTTTTGGGTGCGCCTTTTTTACAAGATTAATTGGAGCATTCTGCCCGGACTGGGATTTGTTTACTGGTTGATTTGGGCGTTTTGGCATAATCTTTGGTCCTTTAGTTTTCTTTGGTGCTGGTGCACGCTTTGGGGCAGCAGGGACAACTCCTGCTGTGGGGAGAGGTGGCACAGCGGCATTTTTCTTCCCTTCAGTCTGCTCCCATGCTTTAGTGTATGGATTTTTCATATCTGGGATTGTAAATTTGGGGGAGGTAATTGTTGAGTGTGTTCTAACCCCGGGCACATTTTCCCTCCCTGCAGTTACGATTTTGTTTCTTTCACCCGGTAAGCCCCACGCTGTGCTATGTCCTGCCTGGCCGCCCTGCCAGTTGCTGAATCCAGGTCCGTATGCGCTGCTAAGTGCGGCATCGTAGCCTACCATTACAACATTCTTCCCATTCCCAATTTCCTGGGAGTATATCTGCCTTATTTGTCCAGATGGGTGATGCCCAACACCTATTTCCATGAGACCTAGGTTGTCGGCAAAGAGGGTGAGGTTCTTGCCAGCTTTGGATGTTGCAGATCTGGGCAACCCCCCTCCATCAGTCTCGGGAACACCCGCATATCTTATTGAATAGTCTCCTGAATAACCTCTTTCCCTCATATTTCGTAAGAACTCCTTCTCTGCTTTAGATTCAGTGGGAACCCCGTTCTGGACCCAGTTAAGGTCATTCTTAAAGAAATATTTGAAGTGTTTTTCAAAGTCCTCTGCACTTCTAATCTCATCATACAATATTTCTCCATCAGTTTTCCTGATTATGGTCCCGTCCGTCTCCCTTGCAGCAGTTTTGGCCACTATTCCCCCGTGAGTATAAAGGCTATTTCCATTCTCATTTTCCAGTATCACTGCGCCAGTAGTATTTTCAATGAAATGCATCAGCCCCCCTTCCTTTTTCATTTCTACAACTGCCTTTTCCCATGTTCCATATCTATCCAGGATTTCCCCAAGTAATTTTTCTGTACCTACACGTTCTATTAAAATCCCTTCTTTTCTGAGTTCTCCTATCTGTCCATTTTCACGCAGCGCATGTTTTTTAATGAGATTTCCATCTTTTTCTGCAGTGTGCAGGGCATCAATTTCATGTATCAGCCCTTTAACCTCTGCAGTGGACTTGTTTCTATATATATTGAAAATCCTGGTGAAAATGGCTTCATGGTTTCCTTTGAGCGTGTGTACGCGGGAGCCGTTTTCAAGTGTTTTAACTTCTGCTTTCAGCCATTGTACAAAATCAACCGCATACAGACTGTGCGGTCCCCTATCTATATAATCCCCCAAAAATATGAATTGCGTTCCCTGGGCAATTTCTTTATTCAGGATGTACCTGTCCTTCGGGGAGATGCTGGTATCTCCCACAGCCAGGTCCGGGCGGGCATCTATAACGAATCCCACCTCTTTTAGTGTAGTTACTGGACAGGTGTGGTCTCCATGCAGGTCTCCAAAGACCGTTTTTCCAGAAGGGTTTTTTACGGTGGTAACGAATTTTCCATCGTGCGGAAAAGTTGTTTCAATTCCCATCTCTTTTACTTTTGCAAGCATCTCCTTTGGCATTCCTGCGCCCCTCTGCAGGTATCCCATGTATTCAGCAGCAAGTTCCTGGGGACGTACCATCCCCTTTACTGCCTTCCGGTTCATTCCCTTGCGCTTCACGTTTGCTTCCCAGATGGTGCCGAACACTTTTTTCATGCGGAGGTAAACAACTATCTCAGCATCAGCCACTCTGGCGGGTTTCTTGGTGCGCTTTCTCAGGTGCGTTTTTTCCCGTATTGTGTCCTTCCACGCGTAATCCACAACCTGCTCGAATCTTGCCTGCACCTGTTTTTTCATTGCCACGTATGTATCTTTTTCTAATGTGGTTTTGAACGTGGGCTTAGCTTCTCCCCTGTATACTTCAGCCCATGCATTTTTCGCAAGGGATCTTCCTCGTTCGAGCCCAATCGCATTTCTCATTCCTGTATCAGTAATGGCGGATTTGAATATTGTGTCCTGCATTCTTTTACTTGCATTCTCAGCCTGCTCTTGTGGAACCTTAACCCTCTCTCCTTTAGGTGTAAGCACCTGTGCACGCTTTTCCTTCCTGCGCTGTTTTCTGAGCCGTTTTATTTTTGCAGGCAACCGCGCAAGGGCAAGTATCCTCTCTTTTGCCCTCTGCCTTGCTCCTTTCATGGCCTTCAGGGCCTTTCTTGCCCGTGTCATCCCTACAGATGGTTCTGCAGGTTTTGCAGTTGCTTCCGCATCCACAAGGTTCTCTCCTGCTTTTGCCTTTGCCGCCCCAGCTTCCCTTACATTCTCTGCTTTGAACCCTTCTACATCCCCAACCATTCCAAATTGCGTGCCTTTCTCTGCACGAACCGAGAGCCTCACCATGCGTCTATATTCTTCAACTGCTTTCTTTAGGTGCGGGTTTTGCTCAATCTGCCTTTCCAGCATTGCCCGATCTAGGCTGGGTCTTCCGGTTCGTTTTTCCTCCGCACGTAGTTCCTTAATCTTCTCAACGATATTCTTCTTCGGCTTCGCAGCCACTTCCTTTACTTCCATTCTTGAGAATCGTTCAAACGAAACAATTTCCCCTTCAGCCAAAGCACTTCTTTCAGCCCAGAATTCCCTTGCCCCTGCCTTCCTGCCTGCCCGAGAGCGGAAGGCGGTTGCAGGAGCTTCTTTTGCTTCTGCAGCAGTCATGAGCTTTGAAATTGCTTTTACTGCCTCCGTACGGGTCATTAGTCCCTGTGAATATGCATCTTTTATTGCCCTGGATGTTTCCACCATGTATTTCTCAGATGGGCACACGTACGCAACGTGTTCCTTTGCACTTATGGGGCCTTTCTTTGCCCCTGCTTTCCCTTCAAGCACAACCCAGAATGGGCCGTGGAATGCAGAGGAGGTAGAGCGGTCCACACCGGGGCCCTTTTTCATCGGACCGACCCATGCAGTCTGAGGGATTTCCCCCTTTAGAACAACATTTGTGAATCGTTCATGCCCTCCCTTATCATGGGCCACCCCATGGGCATTTGCACCTTCTGCATTGCGCACGAATCCATCAACATCACTTTTTATTTTAGGGGCCAGTTTTTCAGATTGGATTGCCTTGAACCTTGACATCTCTCGTACAGGGCTATATTCATTAAGACCAGGAATCATTCCCTCCACATAAATTTTCCATTCGATCTCAACGATGCCCCGTAGTTCTTTCGGGGTGTTTTCAATTGTTCTTTCTTTCAGCACCATCCTTACTTTTGCAGGTTCTCTCGCAATCCGGTTAAACGCAAGGTATCTCAGCCGTTGGTTCTCAACAGTTTCATTCGCCTCAGGGCGGTTTTCAGCAATTGTTTTTTCTGCCCATTCAACACCATACTTTTTCATGAAGCTTGCATCCTGCCTTTCCCTGCGTGTTGAATATTCTACTTCCCGGGCTTCAGCCGGAGCCGCCTTTTCTGCAGCAGGCTGGGCTTTAGGCCCAACAGTTACACCAAGCTTTTCCGCCTCCATGCGCCAGACTTCAAGGTGGACGTTTTCCCTGAAATTCACGTCAAGGTAAGGCCTTGCATCGCGTTCAATTCCTTCAGGGACCTTAAGGCCACGCTCTTCCATCACCAATTTAATCTTCTGTACATCTTTTCTTGTCTGCCTGAGCCTTTTCACATTTGCCTCAAATTTAGCCTGGGGCTGCGTAAAGAGCTCAGGGTTCTTTTCAACTACTTCGCGCCCGACTTCTTCCATTCCCTTGAAGGTGCGCATAATTGCATTTGTGCGTTCTTCCAGGGCAGATGCGCCGATTTTCTTTTCAGCTGCAGCTCGCACTTCTTTTTTTACCTCAAGTATTTCAAGATTCTGGCGCAGCTTTGCCGAAACAGTTTCCGTTACAATAATCTTGGGCACAACGCCTTTAACTTTCACAGCAACCTTTTTCCGGGATTGGGCATCAATTATCTTAGCGCTTTTTTCAAGCGCTCCTGCAGTTTTGTTCAGCCTGTCTACTCTCTTCATTATATCAATTGTTGCTTTCTCCCCAAGCTCTGATTTTATCCGTACAGCTTCCAGCTTAAGGGTTTCTGCGCGCTCCCGCAATTCTGCGGCTTCAGCTTTCCTCCCTTCTGCAAAATGAGTTTGGTCTTCAGCAGTAAGTTCGCGATTACCAGCAATTTCTTTTGCACTGGATTCAATCTTTCTGAATTGCTCGGCAATTTCTTTTGGGGTAACCCCTTTCCTTTCAGTTTTAAGCTCCTCCCATTCCTTTTCTTCTGCTTTTATGAGCCTCTTTCTCTCCGCAATCGTTTCCTTTACTTTTTCCCCAGTGGGTGCTTCCGGCCTTTCCTTTAGTTTTTGTTCCAGTTCCCTTTGCTCAGGTGTCCTGGATTTTTCAAGCCTTTCCCTGAATTTTTGCTCTGCCAAGCGCTGATCGCGCACCCTTCCAAGGAGGGATTTTTCCCTTGCACGGGGAGCAGTTTTCCCTCCCCTCAGCATGGGTGCAGTAAACCCTGTAAGAATAGGAATCTGGAATGCAATGGACTGCACTCCTGCAGTAAGGTGCCGCGTGTCCCCTGTCGCAGCAAAATACTCAAATTCTGTTACTGCTCCTGCAGTTCCATGCACCACAAGGTACCCTGTAGCCGCAAAATGCACAAGCTCCACAGGGTCTTTCAGGTGCTGTGCTACTTTCTGCAGCTTGCTAAGCTTTTCAAGCTGCTCTGCACCCTTCCCTACAACTTCTGCAAACTCTGAAGCCGCTTTCCTGAACTGCCCGATTTTCCCTGTGGCAAGTGCAGCAGCCAGTATTGCAGTATTCACATCCGCGCCATGCCTCACCGTATCACGGGTCATTTCAGTAATGAAAATCGGCTGGAGAGCAAGCGAAGCGGCAGTAAACAGTCCATCCTCCGCGCTCTGCGCAATTTGGTAGGTTTCAAGGGAGTCATCCGCATCATTTCTTATGCTGTTTAATGCCCCTCTTTTTTCAAACAATGAGGTTTTTCCGCTGAGCACTTCCTCAGTTTTAGCCTCCATCCTTGCAACTCTCTTTTCATAAGGAACATACCCAATGCGCTCCAGCTTTTCTTCCCTTGTTTTGGGCACCACTTCCTTCCTCTTTGAAGATGCCCTGTAAACTTGAGCTGCAACCATTCCCGCAGGCCCAAGAAGAGTTAGCCAGCCTCCATCTTCAAACGAAACAAAAATATTTTCAAGCCCTCCTTCAAACACCTGGCTTCCTCTGTATTGGGTTTGCACAGTAAGGTTAGTTGCATTGAGTGCAAGTATTGCTGCTTTCAGGTCTTTTGCTTCACCCTCGTTCACCCCAATAAGCACATCAAATGCATTCTGAGTTTTTTCCTTGTATTCCACTATTAGGGGGTCATTGTATTTGCGCTCGCTTGCAGTTGCAAACCCTTCCATAAACTGGCCCTGGGCTTCCCCATATCTCTTAGAAGCATCCTTCCATTTTCCATCCCCAACATGCTTCGCAGCATCATAAAGTTTATCCATTGCACGTGGGATATAGTCCCGCATCTGAACTGTTCTTGTGTTCCCCCAGAACCTGCTTTCCCCTGCACGGTAGGCCATGAGGTAAGTGGATGCACTTCTCCCTATCGCCTGCATCCCTCCTGCTTCCTTCAGGACCTCATCAGAGCGCTTCAGCTCTTCTTTTTGCAAATCAACTATTTCTGCAACGTTATACCCAACTACCCCAGTTTCCTCCGTTTTTCCTCCCAATATTTTTACGGTTGCATCATGCAGGCCGGACATCCTGGCTTCCTGCTTCATTACATTATCAAGCGTGCCCGTAAGCCTTCCGTTTACTGCAAGTGCGGTACGGTCTGCTCCTGTTTCCCCATGAGGCGTTATAATTATTCCTTCCTCCTTTTCCCGCTCCTCTATTTCTTCGAACGATTCTTTGAGGGCAACATTCCCAAGTATCCCTGCAGACTGCTTTGCAAGGTCTTTTCCAGCAGCTGCAAGTTCCTTCTGTTTTTGGGTTACCAGCTTGTCCTGCGTGGCTAGAAGCCCCATCGTTTCCCCAACGTTTAGGGAAGCAATGTAAAGTTCCCTTTCTGCATCAAGGTGATCCTGGAAAGTTGTGTCGAGCACCTGCTCTGCATCATTTGCCCTTCCCATAAGCCCGTAAGCAGCCATAAGGTCGATATCAGTGTTGGTTGCAACTGAGCCGGGCTTCTTTTTTTGCCCTTTTCCAAGCACAAGAAGCTGGTCCTTCTGGTCCTGCCTTGCATCCTGCGCATGCGTCAGCCCTTTCTTCACGCTTTTGATAAGGCCTTTTGCAGCTGCAAGCTCCCGCTCGTAGTAAGCTTCGCCCATCCGCTTTCCTTTAACTTCTTTCTCAGGGGGACAGAGCGCATCAAGAGCCCTCCCCAGTTTCCTTCGTGCCTGCCTCAAATTATCTCTTTTTGGAGAATATCCAAACTTTTTTGCAAGCTCTTTTTGCTTTTGGCCAAGTGTTTTCTTCTTCTCATCCTCCCCCACAATTCCCTTGTATGAGCTCTTCTCATATGTTCCCTTGTAAAGGAAAGCAACCCCAAGCAGCTCAGTAGCATCCTCGTATTGCCCTGCATCTATCAGCCCACGCGTGCGTTTACCTACTCTTTCCAGCCTCTTGTCCACATACCCTTCACGTGATGCATCAAACCGCAGCAGTTCAGCTTCCGCAGCCTTTTTCTGCACCGCACCGCACGCTTCCTGCACTTCTCCAAACTTCTCCAGTGTTTTTGCAGAGAGTTCCTTTACATCCATTGATGTGTCAAGTGCAGCAATCGCATTCATCGCACCCTCAATCTTGCTTATTTCGGAGGCTGCCGCTGTTCTGAGCCTTTCATATTCATTTTTTCTCCTAATGGGCGGCCGCATGGAGTTTCTTGACCCCACTGCGCCCAGGTACATCATGGTTGCAGATGATAGGGCATTGGATTTGGAAATAAGTGCATCTGCCTCAAGAAGCTTCCCTCCCTGCAAGCTTTTCTGCGCTTTCCCATTAAGCTGCGCTGCAAGCGCAAGATATCCCCTAATTTTTTTATTTTCCTCCTTTGAATATGATTTTTTGTTTTGTTTCCGGTATTCTTTTGCAAGTGCAATGCCCCTAGCATTGGAGCGAACCCTTATCTCTAGGGATGCCACAATTGCAGCAGCCCTCAGTTCTATATATCCCTCCCTTTCCCTCCCCACCCTCTCTTCAATCCCCATTTCCCGCAGTTCCTTTAGCTTTTTGTGGAATTTTGCCATTCCAGATGCAGGGTCCTGTTTTTCAAGAGGCACTGTGCTCATTGCAAAAGTTGCAAAGGAAACATCTTCGCTTGCTTTTCGGAGCACATTTTCCTGCCCCGGACCTTCCATTGAATCCAGCCTGTTTCCTGCCTGCGAGGCAAGCCATGCAACATTCTCAACTCTTTCTTTTATTTCCTGGGGAAGCTTAGAATACTTCTCCCCTGATTTCATTTTTTCAAGAGCCACTTCCAGAGAGTTAACCTTGTCGGTTAAGCTTTCTTTAGTAAGTTCAGCCATTGCCCGGGAATCCAGCGCAACCGCATTTTCAGTGTTTTGTGATGCAATATTCAAAGCAGCTTCCGCAATTTCTTCAGTTTGTCCACCCAGATTTGTTAACTTATTTACTTCTCTTTCTGCTTCCTTTCCTGCAATTTCAGCCAAATTTCCTGTTTCCACTGGTGTCGGTATAGGCACCGCTGCAATTGCAGTTATCCCTAATTCTTCATGTGACCTGACATTAAGCACGGGTTTCCCTTTTCCTTTAAACTGAGAATCCAATCATCCCACCTATCCAAGAGATACGCAAATTTCGTGATATGCCCCTAAACCTTCAGCCATATCCATGATCTCTGTGCTTTTTCCGTAATTTGTCTGCCATTGTTCCAGGGCACCCTTCCATTGCACAAGATGCTCCAACTTCTTGGGAATTTTCTTTTGTTTGAGTTTTACAGAATTCAGTTTTAGTGCAATATTGATTGATTTGAGAGTTTTCTTTACCTGTTTTTTGGTTTTCTTGTCCAGGGTTGCAATCTTATCGTCTAGGGCCATATAATTTTCACGAAGAGCAGATATTTAAGCTTTACTTCGGTCCAAAGTAATCCTACCGTATGGCTTTGATTCTTTTATCGTGTTCCCCTGCCTTCAGTCTTGCGACCGCTTCCCTTTCTTCTGCATTGATTGGAAGTCCTTTCTTGAATTTGTCCTGTATCTCCTCAAGCAGTTCCAGCTCATATTCTAATACCAATATGTGATGCTTCCCTGCACTCTCAAGCTTTTGCGAAAGGGCCTTTTTTGTGTCATGCTTTCCAAAGAGCACAAATTCTTCAGTGGGCTCATTCACCGAAGCGCCATCATAATTCCGGGTAAGCATTTGGTATTTTACTCCCCTTGTGCCAGGACGTTTCAATACTTTCAGCACTTTGTTGGTAAACTCTTTGCGTAGTTTATCCTGTTGATTTTCCAGCCTTTCATTCAGCGTATTTATTCTCAGGGCAACATAGTTCTGGAGTGCAGCATCCTCTTTTTTTGTATTTTCAACAAATTCACTTGCTTTTCCTATGTACCTCGTAGAAGTTTCTTCAAAAAGAAGTGTGCCCATTCCATAAATTTCTGAGCATGCTTCAAGGGCAGATTCCATCATGTAAAGCGGAAGCGCATTTTTTTCTAGTGCTTCGGAAAAATATTCTCCCTTAAAGAAACTGGCGAATACAGATATCGAACTGCAGAATACCTGGTAATCCCCTGAAGTTGTAGTGGAGGATTTTTCTGCACGCTTGTTGACTGCCTTTACAAAGTCAAGCACTGCAAGCCCATAAGCTATTTTTTTAAGCTCTGTTTTCTGGCCTGCCTCCCCACCATTGAGATATACAACCCTGGCCCGATCCCTCATAGGGTATTTCATTTCAGATAATTCCGAGAGCAGCTTCCTTCCCACCATAAGATCCTTTTTGGTAAGTCTTTCCGAGGAAACACCTCCCCTTGAAAAAAGAATCTGGTCATGGACAGCATGAGGCTTTTTGTTTCCCCCAATCCTTTTTGGGTTTCCTAAAGCGGTTGTGCCGGCTTTACTCTGCATATATTTACTTGCGAAGGGAAATAATATAAATTCATTCGGCTTGCAGTAGCATTTTTAAGCAGGTATTCCCAAAAAAGAGAACTTAACCCATTTAGCCAGTTCGAAGCTCAGAAGGGCCGCCTTCATCGCCTTCACTTCAAACTGTCTGGGACCGTGAGCCAACCTGGTAAGCTGCAAGTTTCGGGGACTTGTTATCTGAGTTCGAATCTCGGCGGTCCCACATTTTTTTCACTGGAAACCTACCCCCCTTCCCCTTTTAATTAATTTATAGCTAAATCCTCTTTATGCTTAGTGAAACTATTCGAAAATATGCTCTCAAAAACAGGAAGGATTTCGGAAAAACCAATCCCAAATCCATAATCGGAAAAGTAATTGCAGATTTTCCGGATGCAAAAAAAGACATGAAAGTAACTATGGAAGAGGCGTCACGCATCTGCGAAGAAGTAAATGTGCTTTCCGATTCAGATTTGGAAACTGAACTTTCCAAGTACACTTTTGTGGAAAAGAAGCACGAGAAGAAGGAGCTTGAGCTTCCAAATGCAGAACAGGGAAAAGTAGTAACCCGTTTTCCTCCAGAGCCTTCAGGATACCCGCATATTGGGCATGCCAAAGCATCTTTCCTGGATTATGAAACTGCCAAGAAATATGGGGGAAAAATGCTTCTTAGGTTTGATGACACAAATCCTGAAAAAGAAAAGCCCGAATTTGTAGATGCAATTAAAGAAGGCCTCCAATGGCTTGGAATCAAATGGGATGGAGAAGAAACTTATACTTCTGACAATATGGAAAAATTCTACTCTTATGCAGAAAAAATGCTTGAAAATAACCAGGCTTATGTATGCACTTGTACAGGAGAGCAAGTAAGCAAAAATCGTGAACTCCAGGCTGAGTGCGACTGCAGAAAACTTTCTCCAGAGGAGCAGAAATCCCGCTGGAAAAAGATGCTTGATGGAGGATATGGTGTAGGTGAAGCAATACTCAGATACAAAGGAGATTTAACTTCAGATAATACTGCGATGCGTGATCCAAGTCTTTTTCGCATAATACTTTTTGCGCACTATAGGCAAGGTGAACAATTTCGAGTTTGGCCCTCATATGATTTTGCCGCACCCATAATGGATTCAATCGAGGGAGTTACGCATGCAATGCGCACAAAAGAGTACGAATTGCGCAATCCACTCTATTTTGCGATTCTAAAAGATTTGAAATTGAGGGAACCAATTCTTGTAGAGTTTGCCCGCCTTTCCATAAAGAATACGAAAGTAGGAAAAAGACACATTCGCCCATTAGTAAAAGAAGGGAAAGTAGAAGGATGGAATGATCCACGTCTTCCTACACTCAAGGGCCTCAAAAGAAGGGGAATTTTGCCAGAAGCAATCAAAAAATTTGTACTTTCTTTTGGCCTTACAAAAGCGGAAAGCGAACCTGTTTGGGACAAATTGCTCTCAGAAAACCGCAAACTTTTGGATCCAACCTCACCCCATTACTTTTTTGTGCCAAATCCAATCAAAATTACTGTTGAAGGCGCGCCTGAGCGCACCGTAAAAATGAAAATTTATCCAGATAAGGAAGAAGTTCGCCAATATTCTGTAAAGGATACTTTTTATGTGCCGCGTTCTGAAATCGAAGGGATGAAGGAGGGTGAAATATTCCGCCTAAAGGAACTCTACAATGTGAAAATGATTGAGAACATGGATGAAGTAAAAGTTGGGTATATGGGAGAAGAAATAACTAAAGGAAAGAAACTTCAATGGGGTTCAGAACCTTTGGATTGCGAAATCTGGAAAGTCGGGGACCTTTTCCTGAATGGAGAATACAATCCCAATTCACTCATAAAAGAACAAGGATACTGCGAAAAAGCAGTCCTGGATCTGGAAGTAGGGGCAATAGTCCAGTTTGAGAGGTATGGATTCTGTAGATTGGATTCCAAGGAACCGCTTCGATTTATCTATTCCTGCTGATTCAAATGCTTGAAGATTATCATCCAATCGAGGAAATTGAGCCCGCCCGCGAAGCACAATACTCAGATTTTCCCCTTTCTTCTACAATCAAAAATGTATTTGCTTCCCGTGGAATTGAGCACTTATATAGACATCAGGCGGAAGGAATTCTTCAGGTGCAGGAAGGAAAGAATGTAGTTGTGGTTGCACCCACCGCAGGAGGAAAAAGTGAAGTATTCATAGTTCCTGCAGTAGATGGGGCAGTAAACGGAGAAAATACTCTCCTTCTCTATCCCACCAAAGCATTAGCCCGAGACCAACATCTGAGATTTTCCGAATTTGCTTTATACGGAGTTCGTACCGAAACCTACGATGGAGATACAGCTCAGGGAAAAAGGGAAAAGATCCGTGCAAACCCACCCCAGATAATTATTTCCAATATGGATATGCTTCATTTCATCCTCCTAAACAATCGCCTTTTTACTAAATTCTTCGAGAAGCTCAAATACGTAGTTTTGGATGAAGTGCATACATACTCCGGGATTTTTGGTGCGCACGCATCCAATGTTCTTTGGAGACTTAAGCGCCTCATAAAAAAGAAATTCAACCGGGATATTCAGTTTATTGCAACCTCTGCAACAGTAGGAAACGCAAAGGAATTTTGCGAGGGTTTGTGTGGAGAGGAGTTCGTTTTAGTAGAGGGGAATTCATCTCCCCGTTCCGAGTTCCACCACCTGCTTGTTTCTCCTTCGGAAAGCTATTCCGTTGCCGCACTTCGTATTGCGGATGAGTTAGGCCGTAAAGCCCTTATTTTTGGGAATTCCCACTCATTAGTTGAGCGGATGGGCCTGATGGCTTCGCGCATGAATATTCCTCTTGCAGTTTATCGATCTGGATTAAGGCAGGGTGATAGGAGAAGGATTGAATCTGATTTCAAGGCAGGCAGGATAAAATATCTCGCCACTACTTCCGCATTGGAATTAGGAATAGATATAGGGAATACGGACGTAGTTGTGCTTGCAGGATTTCCAGGAACAATTACCCGAGTTCGTCAACGTATAGGAAGGTGTGGGAGAAAAGGAAAAGGATACGGAATTTTTGTTGCAAAAGAAAGTCCCTTGGACCAGTATTATATCGAAAATAAGGATGAGTACCTGCACGGGGAACCAGAAAACTGCTACATAAACCCAAAGAATGAAAATGTGCGTAAATTACATACACTTTCTGCTGCAAAAGATCTGATGTTTTCCCCAGAAGAAGTAAATGAAGAAACCCTCAAAATAATTGAATCCCTAGAGGAAGAAGAACTCCTAAAAAAATGGGGAAATTTCTATAGCATAACCAAAGAGGGTGCAATGCGCGCCCGCCTTATCAATCTTCGTTCCGCAGGAGCCTCAGTAAAAATATACAATTCCGAAAACGAGAAACGAATAGGTGAACGTGGAATAGGAATGGCAATAAAGGAACTTTTTGAAGGTGCAATCTATCTACATGGAGGCCGTGCTTATCTCTCTAAAAAATTGGACTTGGAAAAAATGGAGGCATGGGTTGAGCCCATGGACCGCCAGGTAGAAGAATACACATCCGCACTAAGCAACAAGAGTGCAGAAGTAGTGGAAGAACTCGCATCGCGTGAGTGTTTGGGCCACAAGCTTTTCTTCGGAAAAGTGCATATTACCGAAGAGGTTTATGGATTTATAATTAAAGATGTGTTTGGAGCAACAAAAATCGCAGAGCACACTTTCGAAACCCCATATATATACGAATACGATACTTACGCACTCTGGCTAGATGTAGAGGATATGGTTTATGATATTCCTGAATTCGGAGATGGATTGCATGCATTTGAGCATGTTTCTATTTCTATGATGCCTGCAATTACTGGAGCAGATCCAAAGGAATTAGGAGGCCTTTCTTATCCCTCTGGAAGAATGTATGTATATGATTCAGTTGAGGATGGAAACGGAGTAACCCAAGTAGTATTCTCCAAATTTGAAAAAATAGTACAAATGACCAAAGATCGCTTGGAAAAATGCGACTGTGAAAAGGGATGTCCTAAATGCATTTTAGATCCAATGTGCGGCAACGATAACCGTTACCTGAATAAAGAAAGCGGAAAATTAATTGCTGAAAAATTACTAAAGGGCTAACTCCCTTTCTTCTTTTTGGGCTTCTTTCGCCTTTCTGCATCAAGCTTGGCTAGCTGTTCTGCTTCTTTCTTCCCATAAAGCTCTTTTGGAGTAAAAACCATTACGTTTTCTCCTTCTTTCCCTGCCTTTTTCTTCTTTGCTCCGGTCCGGTTTCCTGCAACGCTCCCAAGCCTGCTCATTCTATCTAAATACGTGCGTTTTTTCTTCTTTGTTCCCCTGGGCCTGTAAGCAACATTTCCCCTATGGTACCTTGAGTCTTTTCTTTCCCTCCTTTCCATTCTTGCCCGCAGCTCCGCGAGTTTTTCTGCAAAAGATTCCCTGGTTGCAAACTCTTCTTTTTCAAGGTCCACTTCCCCAGATATTTCCTTTTTTGTGGGCATTTTGATTTTTATTTTTTGTTTTCCTTCCCAAGGGTCCCTTATGTCCACTACTTGGGTAAATTCGGGCCTTTCTGCCTTCGTTGGAACAATCTTTGGCCTTTGCTCTTCCTTAGGCTTCTTTTCCTTGGTTTTGCCTCCCATAGTTTATTTTCTCCACTAAACTATAAAAAACCTAAACAAGCTCTCCCAAATCCTTTCCGTATTTTTTCGCCTTTTCCCAAGAAATAGAATAAGATTTTGGATTCTCCTTGAAGAATGCAATTGAGATGAACAACCATCTGTACTGCATCCCCACCCCCTTTTTCTTCCAGGCTTCTGCAGAATCATCTCCCTTCTCTACTTTCTCCTTTTTTCTCCTCCATGCAACATATGTTTCCATATTGGTGGTCTCATACCATTGCTTCAGGTTCTCAAACTGGCCCCTATCCAAAGATAGGTGTTCTGACTCAATTGACTTTGCCTCAATTACATATTGTTTCGGCCCTTTGAACACGAGCACATCCGGGCTCAATCCCGAAGTTCCGCTTCCAGCTCCCCGTATAACCATAAATCCGCGCTCAGAAAAATACTTGATTAGTTCTCTTTCTGCACGAGCTCCCTTATGGTAAGTCATTACCATGATATTTTCCCCTTCTCAGCATCAACTGTTACCTCCATCCCATTCTTCAAAAGTTCCAGCACATCCCCCTCGGGCTTATCCACCATTGGAATTTCCGAAATAATTGCGCCCACGGCAATAATTGTTTCCGCCTCCAAATTTACAATAGCTGCAGGAGCAACCCCATTCTTCTTCATTCCAAGCATCACGTAGCTCCCTACGGTGGATCCCTTCCCGTGCGGAAATACAAGAATCTTGTCTGCAACTGATTTCCCTTCAAGAGGATGCCCCTTTTCCAAAACAATTCCTGTTTTTGGGTCCACGCTTCCCAGGAAGGAAATCGGTTCCGCGCTAACCATCGCCTTTCCCACAGCTTTTCCTTTGGAAATTATGCGTGCACTTATTTCCATAATATCTCCTCCCGAACCGCAGGGGGGACACCCCCCTTCAGTTTGAGGTTCCTCCTGATTCCCCCCGATATATGAAGTATTACATGGGTTTTTTGCTGCTTTGTTATTTCCATAAAATCTCCTCCAGTCTTCCAAAGAGCACTTTTTGCCGGCACATTGTAGGAAGATACACGGTTGCTTTCCCGGAATCAATTGCAGGGGATTTGAAGCCCATGCGTTCCAGGGGCGCAACAACCATGCAGGTATCTGCAACTAGTGTTCCCCCATTCTTCTCAATCCGTGCAGCAAGACCGCTTTTTACCGCTTCATCCTTTATGTTCCTGCTCAGGCAAATCCAAAACGGTTTCTTCACAGGTTTTTTTTCAAGCATTTCTGCAATCTCCTCTAATTCTGAAATGGATGCGTGCGGGCATCCAGTAGTAATCAAATCTGCAGAATCCGCATCATTTATCTTTGCTTTAAGCTCGTCCATCTCTTTCTGAGTAATAGTAATCTTTTCCGCATCAGGCGAAACATTCCATTCTGAAGTAACTCCTTCTACAAAATAAAGCGCAACAGAGCCTGAAGCCGCCATTGCAGCTCCCATATACTTCATTTGAGTCTCATTTGGTTTAATTCCTTTGAATGCAGGAATCCCCTTTTTTACCTTCTTCCCTACAAGAAGTCCCACAATGCTGTAATCTGTTTTATTCTCCAAATTCGCATCTACATGCACAAGCAAATTAGCAACCCTATTTTCCTTAAGGTGCAGCCCATACATAGGAGTAACCCCGCAAAGTGCAGCGCACAATGCAGAAGGCCCGCCTTCTCTGTTTGTGCGCGCCCCAAGAACCGAATTCGCAAAAGAAACCGCAGAGCTTTCGCTCCATGCAATATGTTCCCCTTCCTTAGGCCGAATCCCAATCAGGTATGGGGTACAAGTACAGGTAGTCCGTATTCCCATTGTTGCATATGCATCCAGCACTTCAATCTGCTTCTTTGCAAAATCTTCCGGAACTCCCATTGCTTCCCATTGTTCAGTATCCATTCCAGCAGGATTCAAAAATGAGGGGATTTCCACCCTCCCCCCAAGCGCAGCCATATGTCTTAGGTATTCAAGCCCCGCATCTCCAATAGTCTTGTATGAAACTCCTGCAATCTGTGCAGAGCTAATCCGAATCATGCGGGAAGCGCCATAAATTCTTCCGAGTGCAACAAGTATTTCCATTGCTTTTTGCTTTGCTTCACCTTCTTTTCCGTGAAGCATTGCTTGCTCGCGTTTACTCAGTTCCAAGCAAATTCACCTGCATCCATGAGGGCTTTTTACATTTAAATAGGTATTTGTGGGAAGTTCCACAATCATCAAATTGGGAGGTGCCCGGCAAATAAAACGAAGTGTGGCATTTTTTAAACTTTATCTCACCAAATAACTACTAATGGACACGGTTATTCACAGAACATCATACGCCCACAAAGTGCGCGCGATGCAAAAACCAGGACTTATACTACTCAAAGGGAAACAAGGATTTAATGGAAAACTTCCCCTGTTTTCAGATTCAAAGCTGCCTTTTTTTGTACCTGTTGCAATATGCAAGAACAAAAAGCGGAGGCTTGAGTGGAACAAATTAACTGATCCCGAGCTAATTCTTGCTGCAAAGCAGGTTATTGCTGCGCAGGGAATTAGGAGCAGAACTGCATTAAAGCTCCAGCACAGTGGCCTTCATGGCAGATTAATAAGAAGAGGCTTGCTGGAGTCAGTCAGCTTGGACTCCATAGGAATTGATTGGGCATCCATGGGGGATAAAGCCGTAATAGAATATGCGAAAGAATTCATAGCCGCCAATAAGATAACTACGCGTAAGGGCCTTGAGGCTGCCCCAGGAGGGAGAGTAATAACTGTTGAACTTTACGAAAGGGAGATTATCGATGATGTCGGATTGCCCCTTACAATTGTTCCATGGAGCAAGATGAAATATAGGGAGTTTATCGTCCTGGTAAATGCCCATTGCGAAGTTAACGGACTTGCCAATGCTTCGGATTTAGCCGAGAACAATCCCAAGATGTACAATGCGGTTCTGAGAAGAAGAAAGAGGTTCCCTAACATATGGGAAGATATTGAAGTGCGTAAGAATACAGAGTGGGGATCTCTTAGGTATGGGGAGTTTATTTTCGCAGTGAATGCATATTGTGCCGAGAACAGATTAATCTCATTGGCAGAACTAAAACTTCAGAATAAACATCTATTTGATGCGATTGCGCGAAGGCGCGTAAAAAACCCAAAGATATTTACTAAGCTAAAAATCATTTCAAGGCAGAATGCATCTCTTCTCTCAGACCGTAAGATAGTTGAATTGAGCAGTACTCTTATGCGGAGGGATGATCTGGGCACACCGGAAGAAATTCGCAGAACCTCGTTGCTTTTATATTCTGAAGTCAAAAGGAGAGGCCTCTTTACGCTATTGGGAATTCCTCTTTCAGTGTTGAATCGCTGGGAGCGTGATGCTAGTTTCAAGATAACTACTGCTGAGTCCAAGGTGGCTTAAGCCTCAACAGGTTGGATGTACGTTATTTTATAGTATTTTGTAGTGTTTATATGTGTTGTGGCACATTATATTACTTTATGCAAACCGGTATTTTGAGGTGTTTAATTGGACCTATGCTTAACTGGAGGCTAGTTTATGGCTGAAGCAGCTTCAAAGCAGGCACGCATCTTATGCAAACCCCTCAAGGCAGACCCCGCTAAAATTGCAGAGAAATATACCTATCTCCTGCACAGGGCATTTCGGGCAAACAAGCTTGGAAGAGTTCCAGGGTCTATTGTTCATATGAATTCTCTTTCTGAGACGCCTCCAAAATGGAGAGTTCTTAGCAGAAATTATGTAATTGCCCCTGATTTTGCCAATGCAGGATTTTTACTGCTTCTTTCTGCTGCACACACCTGGAAACCCAAAACAAACCCTGTTTTTGAAGCATATGCAATGTTGAACCTTAGAAGATGGAAACCTGAGATGGAGCGCACACTCAGGAGCGTATCATTTTCACTGGCAAGTGTATCTGATATTTCGGCATATCGTGCAGAAATGCAGAAAAATCCAGAAATGACTCTGGAAACGTTTGCAAGAACCAAAGAGATATCCATTGAAAAGGCCAAATCTGTCCAGGATGCCATGTTACTCTGGACTAGTTCAGTGCGAGGTGCAGAAAGGCAGGAACTTATTTACTCAACAAAACCAAATGAGCCCGTAGAAAAGCGCACAGGCACCACCGAACTTGATTTTATTGCTGAGTGGTGCTCTGTATCTCCGCTTCCAGAAGAACAGGCCTTAGCTGGGGATATGAAGAAAAAACTTGCAGAGGCGATTTCTCTTTTGCCTGGTAGAGAAAGGGATGCCATTGCAGTCAGTTTTGGAGTTGGAGATGATGTTTCAGGTGCAAGAAAAAGGATTAATGGAATGGACTCCTCCAAAATGAGGGTGCATTATCAGGCTGCAATTGCCAGTCTTTCCCTGCTCCTTAACAGAGAAGATAAAAACCTGGGAGAAACACATAAATTAGATCGGAAAAACAGATTGTTTGTTGAGGAAAATGAACGTTTCTTCCATTTAATGGATTGGGATAAGGAACTTGCCCTTAGACTCCATTTTGGAGTGGGAATCAGTAGGCCACATCGTATGGATGAGATTGCAACTATTACTGGGATGCATGAGTACCTGCTTGAAAGTGTTTTCAAAAAAGCTTTTGATGCTGCTTCGGATACTCAACTGGGAAAAGGAGTTCGGGTGTTTCTAAACCGAGGCGTGAGGAATTTCCTAATAGCACATTATCCTAAGCTTCTTTCTCTTAAAGAGACACACAGAAATGTTTTGCAACTGCGTTTTGGGTTTTTAGATGGAAGAATGCATACCCTGGGAGAAATCGCGCAAGCTATCAACAGAGGCAAAACACCAGTGAGCGTAGAGAGGATTCGGCAGTTGGAAGGCACCGCACTATTTGAGTTGGCAAATAAAGTTTTCACGGGTGGAAATAATGGTACGCTCCGGGATTTTTTTAAGAAACACAGAGCACATTTTCCGCACCGTTTAAAATATCTGGATGCAGCATTTCTTGAGAAAACATTTCATTTTGAACAGGCAGGCAAAGGATGCCCAAAATTGGATTCATCAGCTAAAGTCAAAGTTGGCAAGTCTCTGGAAAAGATTATGGACACACATTACTTTCCTCTCATTGGCAATTGGATTAAGATGGATCCTGCCTTAATGAAGTTCGTTTATGATAACTTCCACCTTCTGCCTGAATTGAAACCTATTGAAAAAGAGGCATTGGAGCTCAGGTTTGGAATTGGAACCAGAGTACATTCATATGACGATGTTTCAGAAGAAATGGGTTTGAGTGGAAACTTTACTGCAAAACAGTTAGTGCAAAGAGGAATAATTTCTCTCTTTACAAAAGTTCATAGCGGAAATAATGTGCAATCTGGCAATTTCTCTTATTTTTCTGAGTTTGTAGCGGAGAATGAAGATAGTTTTGCATCTCTAACTCCATTGCAACAAAGAGTATTGGTTCTGCGCTTTGGGCTGGATGGAGAGAATGCACATGGCCAACGCACTACAGCAAAACTGATGAAACTCAAACGAGCCAGGCTCCACTTACTTGAGATGGAATCAGTTTCTCAACTCATTAAAAAAAGCAGGTTGGGGGCTCCAGGATACCTGCTTCAGCATTCCGAGGAACTCAGGACACTCCCATCAGAAAAAAGGCGTGCACTTGAATTATATTTTGGTTTGGGTGGAAACACCAAACATTCTCTTACTAAACTACAGTGCACTATGGGCATATCAAGCTTTTCCAGAACAAGGCAGATTTTGGATCAAGCGATGTGGAAAGTAGTTGCTGCCGTTATTGAAAATGAAACTAAAAAAAGGTTTCCAGACCCAATTGGGGCGATGGTTGAAGGAAACCCTCAGTTAATGGATGCACTAAACAAGGCAGAATGGGAAATTGTTTCTATGGCTTTCGGATTGGCAGGAAAAAAAATGCACACCCGCAGTGAAATGATAGGGCCGCTTTCAGAGCAGGGAATCCATATATGTAAAACTGCAATTTTCCAGAGAAAGCAAAATGCGATTATTAAATTAATTGCGGAAAAAACCAGAAGAGACTCAAGGCTGGGCTCAGGGCAATGGCTTGTTGTTGGAGATGCCCCAGGAATCTTTTCAGGCGTAGAGCCAAGGGCAGAATTGATAGTTAGGGCTAAGCTCGGCATGGCTAATTGGAGGCCCCACACTCTTTCTGAAGTACGGGAAATTCTGGAAATAGAAAGCATTACTGCTACGAAACACCTTATTGAAGATGCATTCCAGTTCCTCAAGGCAGCACCCACCTTAAAATTTGACCTGGAAACTGACGGGAAAATGCTTGCCATCCAGCATAAGCAACAGATTAAATCTTTTCCACACAGGATGCGCAAAATTGCAGAATTCTGGATTGGATTAAATGGGACGGAATACTCCACTCAGGAAATTGCTGAGAAAATGAACCTCTTTCCTGAGCACGTAGAGTATCTAAAAGGAAGAATCATCCAGTCCCTAAGAGAAAAAGCAACAACTGAAAAAACCTTCTCCAGTGGAGAACCAATGCTCGAATCAATAATGAACTAACAGGTCAAATGTATTCCCAAAGCAACCCCGCTCAGGTCTTTATGCTCAAACTCATTATACTTATCCACAATCTCCCTACTTCCAAGCTCAATTAATTCAATTTTCTTTTCCCTGCAATACTTCCGCACATCCTCTCCCACACGCATAACACAGTTATATCCTGTTCCAATAAGCAAAGTATGTATTCCCCCTTCCAAAATCGGCCCTAAATCCTCTTTAGATAAAAAATGCCCCTCCGCCCTAAACCAGTTTGGGTAAACTTTTCCCTTAACTATAATTACATCGTTAGTATATTCTTTCCCACCAATCACAATCTTTCCAAATTCATAAGATTCAATCATTCAGTAATCCTCCTTGTTTACTTCAAGGAATTTCACCCTTTCAAAGTGCTCTCCTTCAAGAGGTTTTGTTGCATCAAGGCCCATTTTTGCAGTAATGCTTGCCTTCTCCCCTGGTTCAGCAGAAGGGTCCAGGGAAGAGCCATGCTCATTCTCCTTTACAACTAAATCCTTTGAAGCCTGGAACCTTGTAGCAAGTGCCCACTCCACTTCATCTGGATTATTCACATCAATTTCAGAATCCACAACAATTACTTTTTTTAATGATTTGTGCCCTGCAAATGCAGCTTCAATCGCCTTTTTTCCATCTTCTTCAGATTTCTTATTAATTGAAACTACTGCATGCAGCCATGAGCACCCCCCAGGAGTAATATTTACTCCAGTGCATTCTGCAACTTTATTTACTTCATTGAAAATTGTGGGCTCCCTCGGCATTCCCATAAGGATTTTATGCTCCATTCCCCCTGGAAGCAGTGCATGGAATATCGGGTTTTCCCTATGATATATCTTCTTTACCTGCATCACAGGCTGCTTCCTTACAATATCATAAGTATTAGTTAAATCCACAAACGGGCCTTCATCTGCAAGTTCACTGGAATCTATTGTTCCAACAAATGCAAATTCCACGTCCTTTGGAATTTCTATTCCATTCATTAATTCTACAGTTTCAAAAGGCATTAGAGTATTTGCAATTTCCAATTCATTCTGCCCTAATTTAGAAGAAATAGCTGAAGCAAGAAGCACATTAATTGGAGCCCCAATTATTACTGCAACATCTAATCTTCCCCCCGCCCTTTCAATAAACTGATGCAGGTGCCTCTCTAAAATCCTCAAAACCAGCCTCTCCCCATCAATAACCATCATCCTGTGGAATGAGCAGTTTTGCCCAAGCTCAGGGTCTTTTGCAATAACTATTCCTGAGCAGATATACGGCCCTCCATCCTTGTCAGTATGGGTAGGAACTGGAATCTCATCCAAAGAAGACATTGTTTTTTCAAGCACCGGGCCAGTATTTGCCTTTGCAGGGGCAGAAGGATTATTTATTGCATTTACCATTTTTTCCCTAATCTTTGAAACCTCACACCCTAAATACTCCGCAACCTTCTCCTTAGTTGCAAAAATGTTTGAAACACACCGAATACTAGATTCTTCCGCATGCCCCATAACCGGCGTGGGCTGGAACGCACTGAACACCCCTGCCATCTCAAGGTATTTCTTCATGGAGGGCTCAATCTGTTTTAGCTCGCCATTCTTCTTTAATTCAGCTACAAAATCACGAAAAGACTTCATGCATTTATCTCTGCACAACGCTTTAAAATAATGATTATGTGTTTTCAACTTCCTTCAGGAGCTCAAGCAGAGAAACAAAAAGCAGTACCCTTTCCGGCCTCTTTTCATGCAGCCCTTCAAAATACTCCTGCAGCAGAACAATTGTTTTATTCGGGTCCAAAGAAAAGGCTTTCTTGAGTGCTTCGGATGCAATCCTTCCTTCCCCCCCATCTATCGCAACCCGAAATGCAAAGAGAAGGTGTTCAGGATTATCATCCTTGCGGGTAGCATACTTGAGAATAGAAACCGCTTTCTCTTTATCTCCCTTCATAAATTCCGGGATCGCTTCACATATCCTGAAAATTTTATCCTTTGTAATCCTAAAGAGTTTTTCAAAAGTATTCCTTGAAGCATCATATCTCCCAAGCATCTCAAGGGAAACTGCATAATAGAAAAGCAAATCCGTATCCTCAGGGGTAAATTGGAGCTTTTCCCTGCAGAATTTTTGAAGCTCAGCATGCTGTTTCTCTTTCAGAAACTGCTCAAGCTTCTTCAGGTACGCCATGGACCCTACTTCAGCCCTATCCTTTTAATTTTATTCTTCCCAATAATTTAATTCTATGAAAAAGCAACTGAAAGCGGGGAAAGCGCAAAAGTTCCCCCGGGTGGCCACAGCCCTTAAATTCACGCTGGTGCCTCCCTTACTTTCGCTTGCTTTTGTAGGATGTGGAAACATGGCTGAGGTAAAAGAGGTAAAGAAAGGAGAAAACGCTGCCCCTATTGCAGAGGGAGTTGCACCATCAATTACGCTTGGGAAGGCGAAAGTTGAGCAAAAGGAAGTTCTGAATGCAATCCGGGACATGGAGCTCGTAAGCTCTTCATCCCTTGTATTCAATTTTCTGAAAAGCGATGTTCCTGTAGAAGACAAATACAATGTGGTAAATGCATTCGTGTTCAAGTATGCGGAAACAGAATCAGATTTCACCTACGGGACCGGAAACCCTGCGCTTGATGAACTGCTTACCCATGCAGCCAGCACATTCTCCACTGATTTTTCAATGAGCATATCTGACCTCAAGAAAAAGGAGCCCGAACGCCTCAGCCTTATGCAGTCTCTTGCATACGGAGTTGCAAAATCCGGGCATGCGGGTTTTCGCGCAGCACTCAGCATGGTTGCAAACATGGATGCGGCAAGGGACAATTTCAATTTTCCGGGCCTTTCCACAAGGGACATTTCACTCTCCGGCCCATTTGCAAACATGGTCTGCATCTCCATGGTGAAAAGCGGAAAGCTTGATGTGGCAAAAGCAATTGAAGATATTACCAAAGCACTCAAAACAGAAGGAATTTCCGCACCTACAAAATCTGCCCTCCTTAATCTGGTAAAAATAGTCGATCCGCTTGCGTTTGCAGAACTGATTAAGGATCCTGCCCTAAGCATAGAAACCAAGAACCAGGCAAGGGCTGCAGCAAACTCTGTACTGAAGAGTACCCGCATCCCCCAGGAAACAAAGGATGAGCTGAAGAAAAGGATGGAGTAGTGTTCTTATGGCATATAAGGCACCAATTTCCAAGCAGGAAAAAAAGCTTGACCAGACTGTGCAGGCGATGCATGCGCTTGTGCGCAACGAATTCCGGGGGGATTTCGTAAGCGCGCCTAAGGTTGAGCAGGCAAGAGATTTTGCACAGCAATATCTTCCTGCAATGGAGGATATGCTGGGCTCCCTCCAGAGCCTCAGACAGGGTTATAACAGCATTGAAAAGCAATTCTCCTCCGCAATGGATAAGATGCCGGATTTGGGGGACAAAGCAATAGTTTATGCGGGCACGGGTGCTGCCCAGATATTCGGCATAGTTGGTTCCGTAGGCTCAATCTTTTCCGATAATATTGCAACTCCAAAAGAAGTTATCGTAACACTTACCAAGGAGCGCCAGGATTTTTTTGAGGGGATGGACGATGCGCACAAATCCGTGGTTGGTGACCCGCAGGGAAAAACCCCTGAACAAAAAAAGGGCACAATGCAGGTTTTCCGGGAAGAATACTCCAAAGCATATTTCGTTGCAAATGACTTGGCTGGTGCAGTGCTTGAGGGGAAGGAATCAGTTGCAGAGCAAAAAGCTACTGAGCTTACCGGGGCACTCAAAAGCCTCAAAAAAGCAAGCAGGGGACTTAATTCTTCACTTTACATACTTAATGCATACACCAATTCCATGACTGCAATACAGACTAGAGTGAAGAAAATGACTGTGGAGATGGCACTTGCAGTTGCAGGCTCCATTGCGGCAGCAAAAGCAATCGAGCTCGGAGCAAAGGGGCTTCACTCATTTTATGCAGCAACCTCCAGTGCAGGCAGGCTTGCCACTGCAGGTGCGGAAGTAAGTTTTGAGATGGGTGTTGCTGGTGCAGAAACAACATTCGCGGGATCTGCAGCAATGGGCCTTACTGCTACCGCAAAGGGGGCAAAGGCGCTGGAGCAGGCAGCAGCAACAACGGCAAATGTGGAGAAGGGAATGGCTGCAAGCCAGACTCTCAAGCGTTCAACAGAGGTTGTGAAGAAGGCAGTAGATGTCCATGAGATAGAAGCTGCTTCGCACTCAGATTTTGAGCAATCCTTTGAAATGGCTCCGCCCTCATTCTGAGCCTATTCTTTCCATCTTTTGTACAACTTATGCTCAATTCCAAATTGATCTAAAGTTTTTCCGCAAACAAAATCAATTATTTCCTGCACAGTTTGGGGTTTTGAATAGAATCCCGGGCACGCGGGAAGAATCACTCCTCCTGCAAGCGTAACTGTTTCCATATTCTTAATCGCGATATATGAAAGAGGCGTTTCCCGCACTACTAAAACAAGTTTCCTCCTTTCCTTAATCATTACTTCCGCACTTCTTGAAACCAGATTCGAGCCAATTCCGTTTGCAATTTCTCCTAAAGTTTTCAAAGAACAAGGCGCAACAATCATTCCATCTACAGGGTGCGAGCCCGAAGCCGGAGGTGCACCCATTTCATTTTCCCCAAAATCCGCTTCAGGTACCTCTACTCCTTCCGCATCAGCAACCATTTTTGTTCCGGAGCCATGAATAATCCACACTTCGTGCCCGAGCTCTTTCAGCACTTCGTGCAATCTCACTCCATACTGTAACCCAGAGGCTCCGGTTATTGCCAAAACGATGCGCATATTCCAATTCAGAAGTATTACGCTTTAAAATAGGCTATACCCGCGCTACTGCACGGGTCGGATACATTTTGCATGCAGTTAAGATTCCAAAATGCGCTCTCTTCTTGAATCTCTCTTCAAGAAGCGTAATCTTTCCCCACTCAAAACTAGTCATTATGGGCTCAGGGGGAAGTGCATCCTGCATAAACGTTCTGCATCCAGGTTTCTTTTCAAATGTGCCCGCGCAACCCTTCAGTTTGCAGGCTGAAGGCATTTCTCCCTTCATGGAAGTAGGCTCTGTGCTGCTGTTCCGCCATACGCATCTGAATTTGCTCATTTATCAATACCTCTAAATATTTCTAATTATTCAAATTTTTTGGGTTTTAAATTCTTCCACCAAAATCTTTATAAAACCACACTTACCTCTTCTGTTTCACCAATCTAAGTTTGGGCTCCGAACCCGCCTCCAGTTCCCTGAGCATCCTGCCGTGCTTCCGCATCCTCTCAAAAACCCTCAGATTCCACCCCCCCTTTCTATAAGATGAAGTCAGGTTGTAGATATCCCCGGTAACTTTCATTGCAATATTTTCCGCAGCAGCCCTCAGCATCCTGCGAACATCATTTTCCATTCTGGAATTCTTGTCCATCAGTTTCTTGAGTATTGGAGGATAGCTGCTCGGTTCTCTGAGCTCTTTCAATACAAATGCAGCTTCAAAAACCACATTCTGCTGTTCATGGCAGAGGAGCTTAACTGCAACTTTCGCAATCCTTATTTTTTGCTCATCGCCAAAATCTTCTATGAATGCCATTTTTCCTATATGGTCCATGATGATGGCGAACTGTGAGGGGCTATGCAAATCCTGCCCAAGCTCAAGCAGGTTTACTAAGCTTTTTGCACTAAGGGTTTTCAGTTTTCCTGTGAATTCCTTTGAGTAGTATGCCTTGAGAATTCGTTTTGCAGGTTCCCTTACAGATTTTTCATCAACTTCAGCAAGCAGGCCCAATGCAAGAAGCGCTTCTACAGTATCCCCATTCATCATACCTTCAAGCATTCTTTTTCCAAGCTCCTCAATCAGTTTTCCATGTATCGGCAGGGCAAGGTTATTCACCGCATCAAAAGCAACCCTCAAAAGTTCGTTTGTGTCTACCACTTTTGGCTTAGAGCAATACCTTTCAATATGGTCTAATGTCAAGCTGGTTTCCAACAGCCTTTCGAACCTTTCCCTGCCCATTTTCACACTTCTTTTAATTTCTCTCTCTGAATACATATATTGGTTGAGTATTTCCCACCAAAACATCTATAAAACCACAATTACCCACCCAAATTTAAATAGCCCTCCTCCTTAATGCACCCATGCAGGTTCTCAAGCTGGGCGGAAGCGTCCTCACGAAAAAAAGCGGATACCTTGAAGAAGACCAGAAAAATATTGATATGATTGCAGAAATGCTTGGAAAGGGCTGGAAAGATGGAATCCGCGACATTATTCTAATCCATGGAGCAGGTTCTTTCGGCCACCCTCTCGTAGTCAAATATAATCTGGATAATGGGGTAAAAACCGATGAGCAAAAAAGAGGCGCAGCAGAAACCCATTCCGCATGCGTTCGTCTCTCTACAATGTTTGTAGATGCACTAAACAAAAATGGGGTTCCGGCAGTTTCAATTCCCCCCGCATTCCTCGGAAAACTCAAAAACAAGCGAATTAGTGAATTTAATAGAAAGCCAATTGATATGCTCTTAGAACTCGGGTATATGCCGGTATTGCACGGAGATATGCTTCCTGATTCCGAATTAGGCTGTGCAGTATGCTCCGGAGATCAATTGGTTTCCTGGTTTGGAAAAGATGCAAACCGCACAATACTTGGAACAAATGTAGATGGAGTTCTTGCAGATGGGGAATTAGTTCCTGAAATCCACCAGAGCAATTTTGAGGAGGTTTCAGCCCATTTTACGGATGCGGAGCATGCAGATGTAACAGGGGGCATGAAAGGCAAGATAAAGGAGCTTCTTGGGCTTGGAAAGCCTTCATATATAGCTAATGCACTGTACCCTGAAAGGATAGAAGCGCTTCTCAAGGGAGAGAAGACATTAAGCACGCTTGTGCAGTAATGTCCCACAACTTCCATTTTTTAAACATTTTCCCACCTAATTAACTCCATGAAAAAGGGCAATGGAGGTGGACCCATAGCTCCCGTAAAGCCGCAGCGCCCTGTAAGGGAACCCACAGGAAGAGTTGTAACTCAAAAACGCCCGTCTGCGCCCCAGGTTAAAGCGCCCCCACCCGTTCCAGGAAAAAAGAGCATTACTCCCCCAAAGAGGGATTCCGATGGCAGGGAAATTCAGCAATTCTTCAGGGCAAAACCTGATTCCGAGCCTCCTTCCGGAAGAATGTCACTGGAGATAGATGTGGATGCTGAAATAAATGGGCCTCAAAGCGAGCCCATTTCTATAATGGTGGATTTTGACGACCCTGTTTCTGAACTCCCTGCTTCTCCAATAGAAACCGAAAAAAATCCGGAAGGCTTCCTGCCGCTCATAAGAAACGTTTCCAGAGTGCTCAAAAGGCTTTACCCAAAAGCAGATGGAAAGACTCTTGAATTCACGGAAAAGAAAATTCTTTTGGATTCAAAGGAGATTGGCACGGTTGAAAAAACTGCAGTAGGCGTTTCTTTTCGCATATGGATGCACAACCTCGGCTTTACTACGGATTCCCTTCCCGCGTCTACAATATTCGGGCTTTTCAACATCGCAGACTTTTTCTATGCGGATGCAAAAGCAAAAGCAAATTATGTTTCCCTTTATGCAGAATCGATGGGGAATAGAACCACGGTAAAAATTTGTTTTCACCGTGAAGAAAAACCTTCATCTTTTCTTTCCGTCCCCTTGCGCGCATTAACCAGAGATTAGTGGAAACAAGCAAATCTTTTTATATATTATTCCCAAATCCCTGACCCCATGGCCAGCAAAGAGTGGAAACCTCAACATTCAAAAATATTCATAACTCCCGCTCAATCCGCGCTCTTTCCGCACTGGTTGATGCATTTGAGATTCCTTATGGATTACTCGCCTCAACAATTGCAGAAAACAAATTTGCTGCTTTGGTTGCGGATCCAGAAATTACAGTACTTCGTTTCTATGGGGACCGCACAGCGCACCCCACTAGGGTTTTCCGATCTGGAGGAAGAGGCTGAAGGTTTTTTATGCTTATATGCACCAAATTTTCCCAATGGTGCCAGGGAAAGAAAGAGTTATCGCTAGAATATCTGCTAAAGGATCAGCCCCTGCAATAAATGTGCTTGCAAAGCGCCCCATAAAGGAGAGCGATATGCCCAGCTTCGGGACAGTGAGGCCTCTTTCCGAGCCCAAACTAATCAATGTCGGTTCTTTGGTTCGGGCAAGGAAATCCCCTGTGCACCAGACAAAGCCTGTGGACCACCTAAGTTTGAACCTTAAAGATAAAGGCGTTGACCACAAGGCGGATGTGCTCTTTGATATAATACGCCTAATCCAGCCTGAATCAGAAACCCTCCCTTTTTGTGCAGACAGCAAGGGCATATTTATGGGAGAGAAAAAAGTCGGGCAGGTGTTTGGCTCAGCTTCAGATTCCCCTTCATTGATGATTTGGATGGATTGGCTTTTCAAGTGCAGGGCATCTAATTACCAACTTCTAGACAAACTTCCGCTTCCTGTAATTGCGAACAAATTCGATATAGGTGAGATTGCCCCATTTGTAAACAAGCTGGTTTCATCAAGGTACGCTGCAATAACCGCAGACAAATTCATAGTTCAGCTCAAGCTTTTTGGGGCAAAAACCGGACCCGAGCTTGGTTCTTTTAACATAAAGTGGGCAGGTTCCCCATAGAACCCTCTTCGATTTTTAATTTTTATATTCTAATTCATCGAAGGTGGAAAGAGTGATTCAAACAGTAAAGAAAAAAATAGTTCAGAAGAGAATGAAAAGATAA
>JAUWMC010000063.1 GCA_030613375.1 Microcaldota archaeon | reverse complement strand
AGCATTGTCCACCACCCCATGGCACATCTCCTGGCAGGCCTGCACCACCTTAAGATGCTGCGCCCTCAAGCCCGGCTTATCCCTCCCGGCCCTGATATTTTCTATCCTTATTTCCTTACCCAGCAGGCTGGCCAGCGCCACCGAATAGCGAACTATCGTCCCACTCCCCGACTTCGCCCCACCATCTATGGTTATCATGTTGAGACAATACTACTTATCATATTCATCGAACCTCATAAGAACCCATCTTTTTAACTTCTTTTTGAGTTCTTCAAAGGTGACACTAGACTCGTCTCGGCGCTCGGCAATGATTGCGAGGTCATGGATATCTCCTAGAAGCTCCTCATATTCCTCAACGGGGATAACTACCGCTGTTTTTCGCCCTTTTTCATCCACGATGCACTATGCTTGAAATTTGCTAATACTTGCCCTCCTCTTGGGTTTTCAACAATTGATTTCGTTTAATGCTCTGAGCGTGCTTGAAACGGTGCGAAGTAGGATTTTAGTGAAACCAGATACGTCCCATTGGGGGCCTTATGAAGGCAACGCACGATGTTAGCAAATTGTTTGGATTAGCGGCATCACTATTCACTCCTCTTTCAATCGTCTCACAGGAAATTGGGTTAGTATAAATTTTGTAGGAAAATCCCTATATTCTTCCCTTTTTGCATATCCTGCTTCAGTGATAACCAGCATAGGTATCTCGATAGGATACCTCCTTCTCTTAACAAACTCGTTCAGATCATCCATTGCCTCATCGATACTATTCTTCTGACCTTCTATAGGAATGGGAACCCTAAGTTTGAATTCCTGTCCAAATAATCTCAACACAATATCTACCCATAGAATGCTGTCGGGCCTATCATGTTTGTGAGTATCTTGGGGAATTAAGGACAAGAGTGCTTCAGCTTTTCCTATCACAACTTTCCCTTCCCCTTTAAATTTCAAGAGGGCTTCATAAATCTCTTCTTCTCTAACTTCCGGCATCTATTCCTCCTCCCTTAATGCCTCTAATAAAGAAAGGCCGAAGGGACTCTAACGCCTTCTTAATTTCTTCCATTCCGATATTTGCAGGGAACTCATCCTCTCCTTTCAGAAACTTAAGTAATTTGAGTCCTGATTCCCCTAAATATTCAAGGCATCTATTCCGCAAACCTTCAATAGCATTTCTTAATTCTTGGGGACTTTCAAGCGGTTCTAACACTTCCTCGCCGAGTGATTCCAAAGTAGAAGCATACATGTTCCATTCTTCTAATAGTCTTCTTTTCTTTTCGGCATATTCCTTGTCCATATTCGCCAAAAGCTCAACTGCATCCAGAAGTGCTTTACCATCTATCAAATTCTTGATTTCCCCCTCTGAAATCCCGTAGGTTTGCTGAATTTGTTGAATCTTAGTCCACACTTCAGCAAGATTCTGATACAACTTTTCAAAATCGCCGTCGTATTCTAATATGACCTGATAATCACGGAGATTTGCGAATTTGGCAATCGTGTCCTCAGCCTTGCTTAAGAAAGTAACATCCATTACTGACCTTGTCACGAGCTCGTATTTGAGTTTCTTATGAACTCCACTTTCAAGGACACGCTTAAACGCAGCCTTTGCCGTTAGAATTGCTTCAAGTTTTTCTCTAGTATTATCTGTCCCCTCTTTAAGCCAACTTGCAAGCAGAGCTTCGGTGGTTAAGATTTCATTGATGCTCTCATTGACTTTTTCTAGCTCCTGCAAAAGTCTTAATATCTCGTCAATTCCAAGGGTGTCTTCCAAGATATCATCGGAGACCCTTTCTGTCTTCACGCCAATTCCTTCTAGTCTTACTTTGTTCTTATACTTTATTGGGTCCTCTACAGCCTTTTCTACTTCCTTCACATATTTGGTTACACCTTCTTCAGACCAATCCTCCGAAAATCCAGGAATCCTCACCCGTTCTTCAGGAGACAAGCTCCCTGATTTCTCTTTAATCTCGCCTAATTGCGATAAAAGCTGGTCCACAGTCCAAATCTTTCTCTGAACGACCTCAGTTATATCTTCCACGTTCATTTGACTCCTTTTGTAGCACGGAAAAAGTCTTCTAAGTCCGTTAATTTTTGTTCTAATCGGGAAAGTGACGTCGAAAGCCCATCTAAATAGTCTTTTCTTTCCTTAGCTTCCCTTACCACCCCTTCTAAGTCAGGTACGCCACCTATTTTCATTTGGTCGTTAATTATCTCTTCCATATCCTGCTCTCTTAGGCCTATGAACTTGACTGCCCTCCTATACTCCCAAAAATTCCTTTTCAAACTTTCTGCTGATTCCTTTAGTTCTTCCATTGCTCTTTTAGCATTGTTGCACAAGTTATTTAAGCTTCTTATGTCACTATCAACATCATTGATGCTCTCAACCAGAGTTGATACAATAGATTTAACAAGCGGTGACGCGTCAGCAGACTCCTTAACAACATCTAACAGTTTCCCAAATCCTGGAAGGGATTTCACCAATTGCTCATAATCCCCAAAATCTATACCCCCTAAGCCAAATTTACTTCCGGCTTCCTCCAACTCCTGGCAAACGTTCAACGTAGGAATGAAGTCTTTTTGGATTTTTTGGATATAACCATCCAAATCTTCTGCCTCAAAGTCCCCCCTTACAGTTCTCCAAATTGCTTCAAGCAACCTACACACGTCTTCATCCTGGTATAGCTTCAGGAAATTGTTGAGCGGGAGGATACGGGCCAATTCTTCTATTTTATCTATCTCTTCACTATGCCAATAGGTCTTTACTTTTTCAATGACTTCTGTATCAGTTATCCCAGCCCCTCTTGCCTGATAGGGCAATAAGCGGTCTGGTAACCTTGTATGTCCTCCTTTGCCAGGAGGCTCTCTGCTAGAAATCAAATATCGAAGATCCCCTGCACCTCTGCCTTCTCTAGTGCCTTTAAAAAGTTCTCTCAAATCTGCTAAAAGAATCCTTTCCTCCGGTCTTGGGTGGGAAAATGCCAATGCAATTCCACTCACCGCAATCATCCTGTGCCCTATCTGGGTTCTTCCCCACACATTATCAGCGTCTGGAGGGTTCCCCTTGTAGATTGTCTCAGGTTTAGGAAGTTCATCTTTTATAGTATCGCTTAGAGCTTTTTCGTATATTTCGGTTTTCCGCGAGAGGAGAATATCTTCTTTGGCTTCTTTGAAATCCTTCAGAATTCCCTGTAGATTCCCTGGGATAGCGGTCAGTTCTCCTGAAGCGCTCAATAAGAAATCGGCAAGCAAATGTTGGAGTTTGACAACCTTCAGTTTACCATTTCCTTCCAGCCATTTGAAAAGAGGCTTCTTTTCTTCTTTTCTTAAATCTTCTCCGTATGGTAGAAGGCATAAAACTCCTTTAGTATCTGGCAAAGACAATGAAAGGAACTCGTCTGTCTCGGAGTACGCTATGAAATCCCTTGCTGAAGCGAAGAGAAGAACTGTTGTGTTACCCTCTGTCCACGTCCACAAAGGCTTATTTCGGCCCTCCCACTTTTTCTTCATCTCATCAGGCACGTAATCTTTGACCATTGGATTCATTGTTGGAAATGGAAATGCTCCTCTAATTTCTTGCATGGAGAGGGGTAATCCGCGCTCAATTTCCCTTCGGTCCCACAATGTTCCGATGGTTCCGTGCATTGCCGCATGTTCCTCTTTGCTCCTTTCGTACAGACTGAGTATTTCCTTGGATGTCTTTAAGAACTCCGGGGTCCCGTGTTCGTATTCAAGGAAATGGTCTAATGCAAGGCAAAACAGCTCTGGCAAATCTCTTTCATCAACATATGTGAGCCACTCATCATCGGACAGGGCACGCACTGTCTTTCCGAAATATTCCGATATGAGTATTGCATTATCTTTACTCATTTTGAACGCTTCTATCAGCTTCTCAGCAAGTTCTCCCGTTTGTAGTTTCTCGCAACAAATAATATATCGTCTTCCTCCTTCACGAGGCATAGGTGCTAGCTTGAGCAGGAACGGGATTTTAGAAGGACTTATCTTATCTGTAACTGCTGGCGGTACTTCTGTCGGTGGTTGACCAATGGAATCAAGCTCCCCTTTGATAATTCGAGAAGCCTTTGCTGCGTCCTGAATGGTTTCATCCTCTAGTTTTTCAAGAACCTCCGCTGTCTTGAAAAGCTGCCGTGCCTTCCCTCTAGAAAGCCACCAGCAAGCATTGCTTTTCCCCGCATCTCTGATTAGATTTTCTCGTATATACTTCACGTCTGCCGGTGGTATTACCTTCCTCTTAACTCGATCTCTATCCGCACCACCAAGTTCATAAATGCCGGCAGGGGCAAATGCTAAAAACTTGAGGTGGGTTCTACTCTCGAGCCATTGCATTAGCGGGCTTCTCTCCCCTGTTTGATCAAGCTTTTGAAGGATGGGATACTGCCCTTCCAATTCATCAACAAGCAATAATATCTTAGTGCCGCCAATATTTTTCCCAGAGAACTCCCCCAAAACTGCTTCTAGGACTTTTGGAGCATCCTTTCTTACTTTCTCTCTGGGGTCCAAAACCTTGTATATTTCTGAAGCATTTCCATTAGAGATACACTCTCTGACCAAAGAAACTTTATCTTCAATCAATGTATACACATTTCCTGGCGTGCAAGTTACACTGTTTTCGACTACCTCTTTAAACAAATCTCCTGCCAAAAAATACAAAGGAATCATATTTCTTTCGATAGCATACTTATGAATTTGAAAAGGAAATTGCGTTTTCCCAACACCATACGTCCCAATAATTGCATATGCCAAGTCCTCCAACGAGCCTGTCGCATACCTATCTAATAACTGCTGGATTTCCTCATCTTTTTTCTTATGCTCATTGGAAAGAGGTTCCCACTTTCTATCATAATCAGCCACGATCATCTTCTTCTCACCTCCGCTCTTGGAATTTATCGCCTTTGAGAAAAATTTCGCCTAACTTTAGTATATACGAAATTCGCTTTTTGGTCAGCTACCTCGGCAGGGAGTAATGGGCGCAGTCTTCCACGTCAAAACTGCGATGCCGTTAGGGCGAACGCTGTTGTATAATATACTTGGAACGGGAGATGCTT
>JAUWMC010000079.1 GCA_030613375.1 Microcaldota archaeon | reverse complement strand
GGGTTGATGTCCTCTTTATAGTTGTACCAGACAAGCATCTTTCCGCGGAATTCCTCGTTTGGCTGCATCACAATTGCATCAAAATCTCCGTCAATGCACGCAACATCAAGGAAATCCCCTGAAGTTCCGGTTGGGATTGATTTGTCGAAACCGCTTGCCGCCTCAAAGTTCATTTCAGTTACCTGTGCATTCGTACAGAGAACTCCGTGGATGTCCACGCTCTTTCCGAGTTTGTTCCAGATACGGACGTTCATGAACACCTCACCATCCTCATCTACGTAGAGCTGAGGGTTTGGCTCACTGCATGAGAAGCCCTGCTGCTGGAACAGACACAACTCAGGTGCCCTGAACGGGTTCAAATAAATAAGCGCAGCAATTACAATAACAATTGCGAGCAGCGCCCACCCGTAAGTCATCAGGTACTCCATCGCCGCCTGACCTTTTCTATGATTTTTCATCATTATCACCTAGAAGAACATACTTGCAAACATTGAATCCAAAAAGGATGCCACCACAAAGTACACCAGGTACGAAAGTATCAGCAAAAATGGGAAGTACTTTATTCCCTGGGTCTTTGAACCTGCCCTTATGATTCCCAATAAAAGGGAGGCGATAAGGGTGGTTATGAATATCAGTGCCATGCTGAACCAAAAGAACTCATCTGTGCTTACTGAAGGTGCAGCTGGGGTTACCATGAAACTTGCAGGCATTCCTGCCGCTCCTGCATCAAGCCCTCCTGCAGGCATGTATGCAAACGCCATAGCGAGAACGCTTATGAGGTTTGTTGACACTGAAAACAGGAAAGGTGCTCCGATTGCAGAAGCAAATACAAGGAAGATTATGTATACAAGAAGAGTTGTTGCAATGTCCTTTTTGTGCATCGCCACTTCCCTTGCATCCTGCGCAGTCTCTTCGAGAATTTCCGCGATTTCTCCTCCTGTTGCAAGTGCCTGTTTCAGAAGAAGGAGAGTTCTGTGGAGCACACGGGAATTAAAGCGCATATCCAGGTGATCAAGGGACTTCTCGATAGGTTCACCGGAGAAGGCACTTTTTATCACCTTTTTTACCTCAATTGAAAAGAGGCCATATTCAGGCTTTGCGGCATACCACATTGCCTGGTCAAGAGTCATCCCTGCGCGCACGTTCCCTGCGACCAGGGTAAGGAAATCAGGAAGTACTTCCTCCACTGCGTTTTTCCTTGCTTCAGTCTGGAGTAATACTACTGTCCATACAAGAACATATGTAACGAGGAAAGTAACTACGAATGCTGCAATGAAGCTTAGGAATACGGAAACTACATCTGGAACCAAGAATGCTGTGCCCAATATTGCATAGATAAACTTAGGTACTGCGGATGTGTTAAGGAACACAAGGAACAAGAGTAGGCCTACAAGCACGTTAAGCACAATAAAGAATCCCATGAATGACTCTGCAGGGACCATTATGCCTGCCCCGCTAAGGGACTTTTCGATCTTCCTTATGCGCTTCCTTGAAAGAAGCCTTCCGATTGTTTCATAAAAACCCATGAGTGCGCTCATAATAATCCCTCAGAATGCATACCTCGGCCTGGAAGTTTCCACCATTGACAGGAACATGAATTGTACCACTCCCACCATCAACAGGAATAGGAGCAGTACAGGTGCATTGAGAGAAAATCTCCCAGAGCCAATGAACGAAAAGAGAATAATCGCAAACGCAAGGCCAAGTGATGGGAAGATGATCCCGAAAATCATGTAAAACATGATAAGGGGGTTGAGTTTCTGCCCGTATGCCTTGAGCTCGATTAGCTGTCCTCTGAAGACTTGGTTCAGCACCACTTCAAGAGAATCCGCAATATCCGCACCAGAGCCAACGGAGTTTGCGAGCTGAATCATTATCCTTCTGAATGAAGGAGAGGGGTTGGTTTGCACCACTTCCCTTATTGCCTGGGCAATGGGCGTTCCCAGAGTTACCTTTTCAACAATTCTGTTGAATTCCCTGCTTACTTCCCCATAACCTCTTGAGATGCCAACCATTGCATCAAACAAAGGCATACCAGAGCGGAGCCCGATAAGAAGATGTCTCACTGCGAAAACAAGCTCATAATCTATCGCCTTCTTTCTCTTGAGTGCCATTACTGATGGATACATCATGAAATAGAAGAATGAAAATATTATATATACAAAGAACAAAAGCACGGTGAAGAGAGTGCTCATATCCACTCCAGAAACATCCAAAACTACGAATGTAAGCACTGCAAGGGCGAGTGCAGAGAAAAATGCGGAAACGATTGCTTTATCCATAAACTTCTCGGGAGTGTCCTTCATATCAGCGAGAACCATCTTCTTCCTTAGTGTTGGAAAATATGGGAGGATGAACTCGGAAAAGGAGCGGATCGGCCCTCTTCTTCCAGATGCCCTTACTGGAAGGGCAACGGGGGTCACTTTTGTTTTCTTCGGGCTTGCCATGTCTTCACCAAATAATTATTATATAACTACTTTCCACCAAAACGTTTATTTATGGTATCCTCATCGAGACCAGTCTCTTTTGCCATTAATTTTCTTGCAATCATGAGTGCCTCGGAGCGTTCTATCTCCCCTCTTGCATACTTTTCATAGGTGCGGGAATCCTTTGCCTGGAGTAAATTGAATAATGATTCCTCCGGGGTACTTGCCACCTGGGAAATCTTCATTGCCTGCGGATTGCCTGCATCTTCAAACAAAACTGCGCGCTTTGTTTCAATCTGGGACTGTATCTCTTCCCCTATTGAATTCTTGAGTGAGGAAAAATCATGCGCATACAAATCCTTGAGTGTACCCTTGAGGGTTTCGGACTCAGGAGTGGACTGTCCTTTTACCTTAAGCTTTGCAAGCTCTGCATTGTGCTTTGCGGTGAGGTATGTCTGATATTTCTCCAGTATTTCTATAAGGGTGTGCTCAAGATGCACCATGTTTTTTGAGAATGTTTCGAATGCGGGTTCCCTATGCTCAACTGCACGCTGGGCTTCCATTGCAGAAAGGAGGCTCTTTAGATTCTCTTCATATATAAGCTGTACTCTGTTTTTTGCTTCCTTTACTTCCATTTCCTGCTCGTTTCTGAGTGCGGTGTAGAGTGAACCTTTTGGGAGCCCTCCTGCAGCTGCTTTTCCCCCTTTTCCTTTAAGCAGGCCCCTGAGCATAACGATTTCTTTCTTGATTTCTGCACGCCTGTCCATAGAACGTTCCTTGAATAGTTCCCTTGTAAGCTCCATCATGCGCTTTTTTGTGTCTTCAATATCTACCTTCTTGGTGGTTTTCCCTGTCATCTGGCCACCAAGCTGGGTTTCCAGCCGAGTTATTGTTTCCTCTGCTTTTTTGAGGGGGGATTCGCTAAACACTGCAGGAAATACGATATTCAATGCGGGGGATTCTGCTTCCTGTGGGCCAGAGATTACCTCCTCCCTTATTGGTTCCAGAGTAGGTGCAGGCTCCGGTAGGATTTCTGCTGGTGCCTCTGGAACTTTTCCAGGGACAATTTCTTCTTCTGAAACTGGAGTAATTTCTTTTTCAGGAATGGGTGCGATTTCTCCTTCAGGAGTAATTTCTTCCTCGG
>JAUWMC010000031.1 GCA_030613375.1 Microcaldota archaeon | reverse complement strand
TGCAATGCACTTTCTTGCAGAAGCAGGGGAAGAGGAACACAAAGGTGCAAGGGAAGCCCGTTCCCACTTTCTAGAATCAGGGGATTACGCCTTCGCGCTAAAAGAATTCCCCAAACATTTGAAGCTTGAGCGCACAATGCTTGCATACCTCTTAGAAAACCCGGAAGATTTTATAGGTGCATTCAGGAAACTCCCCCGCTACACCCTCCTCCTCTTTGTCCACGCATTCCAATCTTATTTATTCAACGAATGCCTATCGGAGAGAATAAAGGATGGAATGGTGCGCAAAGAAGATGGAGAATTCTATTGTTCCTCCAATTCCTACGGATTCCCTGATCCTGAAAAGCCAGGAATGGACTGGCTCTGCGGAAAACTCCTTGGATATAATTCAACTCCAAACGAGCGTGAAAAATCCCTCCTTGAAAGGCATGATATCTCTCTTGATGCATTCAGAATAGAAAAGATGCCCGCGCTTTCCTCCAAAGGGCATTACCGCCCCCTCCTTTCTACTTTCAAGGATTTTGAATTCAAGAAAAAGGTGTTTATGTTTTCACTTCCCGCAGGCACTTACGCCACAAGCGCGCTCCGCGAGTTTATGAAAACAGGGTGAGAATATGAGAGAAGAAGCAATTGAATTTGAAGCCGGAAAAAATTTCTACAACCCACATATGCAATTCTGCCGCTCCTTTTCTTCTTTGCTCGTAGGCACGCTTCAGAAGGAACTCTCACTCTTAGATGGATTCTCCGCAACAGGAATTCGTGGAATCAGGTACGCAAAGGAAAACCCAAATATAAGCTCTCTTGAGTTTGTGGACATGAATCCTGAAGCAGCAAAACTCTCAGCGCAAAATGCAAAGGCAAATGGAATAGAATCAGAAGCACACGAAGCCGAATTCAACTCCTTTCTTATGGATAAGAGATATGATTTCCTGGAAATTGATCCTTTCGGCTATCCCGCGCCCCATATTCATCATGCAGTGCGCTCCTTCCGCCGCACAAAAGGAGGATTCCTTTCCTTTACTGCTACAGACACAGCAGTTTTATGCGGAGCTCACCCCCATGCGTGCAAACACATTTACCACTCATTTCCCCTTCATGACGAACTTTTCCACGAGGTTGGAATCCGCATACTGCTCAAATGCGTTTCCAGAATCGCAAACGAATTCAACTTTGGAATAAAACCACTCGCGTCCTTTTCCCATAGGCACTTCTTCAAGATTTTTATTAAACTTGAGCACAGCTCAGAAAAAGCGCTTGAAACTTTCAGCAGTACAGGATACATTACTTTTTGCCATTCCTGTGGGCACAGGCAGTCTGGCCGCATGGGCCTGGAAACGTGCCCAAAATGCGGAAAACATGCTTCAATCGCAGGTCCACTTTGGCTTGGGGATCTCCATGAGTTAGAAACCCTGGAAAAAATGCAGGAGCTCAACTCCCAGCGTGATTACAAGCACAAAAAACAGCTTCATGAAACTCTTGAGCTCATGAAGGGAGAAATTGGTTTGCCTCCCTGGTTCTATGAAATCCACAAGAGTTGCGCCCGCCTGAATATACAGCCTCCACCCAAAACAGAAACTCTGCTCAAAAATCTCCAGGATGCAGGCTTTCGCGCAGTAAAAACGCACTTTTCACCCATCGGAATCAAGACTGATGCGGATATTTGCTCATTCGGGAAAGCCCTTAAGGATTAAATTGTTTTCCGCTGATTTCTCCTACATGGTTAAACACACAATGCTCCCTACGGGTATGCTCCAGCTTTTTGATTTTGCAGCAATGAACCCTATCCAGGGTCCTCTGATGACCCAGCAGATGATGCTGCCTGCGGTTCTTCTCCAGTCCCTAGAGCAGCAGGAAAGGGAAATGCATCGTATGAGTCAGGCACTCGCAGGAGATGCTGACCAGGTTGCGCAAGAGCAACATGAAGAAAAGCACACTGTTTCAACAGAAGAAGCTTCCGAAACTCAAGGAATTTCCACCACCAGCTTTAACCTGATATATTATAACCCGGAAACGGGTGAGGTGCAAGTAATAAAGGAAGAAGTAAGCACGAGCACTTCAGATTATATACAGAAGCAAAAAGTAGGGCAACCAATCCAGAATGCAGCACAGACCGCAATGGCTTTGGACCAGTCAGTAGGCCAGAAATCCACATATCCCCTCTACACTAATGTAGCAACTCCCCTTGCACGCCAGGTTGTGGACCCCATAAAGCTCGAAATAGCGCTCAAGAAAATAGAAATCGAATCCCCTAAACCTTTTGGAGGCTCAACAGGAATGATTGTTACTCCGGAAGTATTTGACAAGGTGGAGCACCAAATAGAAAAAGATGGAATCCAGGCGGAGATAGTTGCAGTGGAAACCATCAGGCAGGTTGAGGAAATCCGCACGGAAACAATACACCAGGTTGAGATCCAGATTCAGGCATTCGAGCACGTAATAGAAGAGCTGGAAGTAACTGACATTCCCATGGAAACCCTTGTGAAGGATCTTCCTCCCCTTTCAAAAGAAAGGTACATAACTCTTCTAAAAGCGCAGAAGCAGATTGCGGAAACAGTAGTAGTTGATATGCTTATTGCAGACTTGGAGTTTTTGCTTGCAGTAAAAAAGAGAGTTAAAAACATGAGCCTGCGAAACCTTCTTGATACGATAAGAAAAATGGGAAGAATCCCAGGGCTTTCTGGAATAAAATTTAATGAAGGCGATGGGGACGACGATGAAGATAAAGAAGAAAAGAAAAATAAGTAAAAAGAAATCTATGCTTTCTTAGCTTTGATCTCTTTGTTCTTTGGCCTGAGGTACTTGGAGCCGCACTTTCTGCACTTCTTCGCTCCCCTCTTGTTTCTGGCCTTGCATCTTCTGCATATCCAGGTGGCCGCTATTTCTGCATCTGCTTCAGGAAATTTTCCCATAACTCTCACCATTTAACTGAAAATGTTCAGGCATTATTACCATTGAAAGAATTTAAATAGTTACCGAATTAGCACTTGCTTCTTGCAACCTTCTGTGGAACTCTCTTCAAACTAGGTATTTTTGGCATTGTAGGCCTTCTCCACCTTAAGTCGCTCACCGGTTTTCCCTTCTCTTTTTCCACGTAAGCTTTCCACCGTTTCTCCACTGTTTTGAGCCTTTCCAGGAGATCTCCACAAGCATTGCATTTTCTTTCCACTTTTTCGATTGCTTTCTTCAGTTCTATGAGCTCACTTTCCCTTACTTTTTCTATTGTTTCCAGGTTTTGCAGTGCAATTCTTCTGGTGCGTGAAGGCCATCTATCAACATTATCCAAAAGATACAGAAGGTTTGTATTCACATTGAACCCAATCATTCTCACCTCCCCTTTCTCTCCCCTAATGTAATTTAGGCCCACAACTCCAAAGGAGAGCAATGCACCCACACCTAAAATTACCACCCAGTTTTTCGCTATTTGGCACATGCACCTTCCAAAAATTGTTGGTTTGCGTTTACTCTTTTCTGGATTAGAATCAAGGTCGTTAAGCCCGCCAGTTATAAGCTTGAACTTTGCCCTCCGTCCTCCCACTTCACTGGCCATGTGTTTACTTCTGAGAGGTTATGTTTATAAAATCATTCCGAATATTTTGTCTCAAATTCCTCAACAACTGAATATTCCGGTCCGCCTTTCTGCAAAACACTTTTCATAAGCAGAAATTTGTCCACCACAAATCCCCCAAACACTTCCTCTTTATGTTTCCCCAAAAACTCTTTCAAATCCACCTTGCGCTTAACCCGTGCTAGGGTTAAATGCCCCGAAAACCCGCGTTCTTCCTTTCCAAACATGGAAGATAGCACGTCCTCTACCTTTTCTGCAAGTTCCTTAAGCTCCACGCTCTCGGTTCCTGCCCAAACCACCTTTATGTAATCTTCCTTTGGAAATACGCCTACTCCATTAACCTGTACCTTAAATGGAGTAAATTCCACCTTGTTCAACGCAGCCTTAACCTCCCCTATTTTAGCTTCATCTACTTCTCCAAGGAACTTGAGCGTAATGTGCATATTATTCACATTCATTTTGTTCAGTCCTTTTTCCGGGAGTTCTGCCTTCAGTTCCTCCATCATTTCCTTAATCAAGTCAGGTATTTCTACCGCAACAAAAAGCCTCATATCATTTTAAATACTAAAGAAAGAATAAAAATTGATGCCGGATTTCCCCAAGCCTGAGGCACTGCTTAGAATGCTTAGTACCCAGGGAATGAAAGACGCAGAAGTTTACTTCACGGGTGCAAGAACCCTATCTATAGAATACGCAGGAAACACCTACAAAACCAAGGAGTTTTCCGAAGATGCAGGATATGGAGTAAGAATAATCAAAAACAATAGAGTGGGTTTTTCCCATACAAATATTCCCGGGAATTTCCAGAAAGCAGCAAAAACAGCAGACCGCCTTTCAAAAATTTCCCCAAAAACAAAATTCTCCTTTGATTCCCAGCCCAAAAAATACCCAAAGCTCAAAGGCTGCGAAACAAAGATAGCAGGCCTTCCCACGGAAATTGCATTTACGGCAGTAGAAGAAATACTTGAAGCGATAAAAAAACGTGCAGAACCTACAAGGGTTTCAGTTTCAATTTCCGAAGGTATGGAATCCATTGCAAACACTGAGGGCCTCAGCGTTGAATCAGAGTGTACTGTGGTAAGCATCTATGCAGAAGCAAAGAAAGGAAAGGGAATGGGATATTCTCTTTATTCCTCCAGGTTCCTCCCAAAAAGCTTCAGGAAATTTGGGGAAGAAGCAGGAAAAATAGCCGTAACAATGGTAGATTCAAAGCCTATCCCTTCCCAGAAACTTACTGTAAAGTTTTCTCCGCACATGCTTTCATCTCTCATCAGTTTCCTCATGTTTAACTTTGATGGGGACAATAAACGAAGAGGTATAACCAGGCTCAAAAAAGGACAGAAGAAATTCAACAGTTCTTTTACGCTAACAAGTGATCCTCTTACAGATGCAGATTCCTCTTGTATATTTGATGGAGAAGGAGCCCCATCTACTCCACTTCCCCTTGTGGAAAAAGGAGTAGTTTGCAACTTTCTCTATGATAAATACACTGCAGCGCTTGAAGGAGTGAATGAAGGGGGAAGCTGTCAGCGTACTGATTATGCATCCACACCTTCCCCTGGAATCACAAACCTGGTAATTGCACCCGGAAAATTCTCAGGAAAAGAGAAAAAATACTTAGAAGTAATTTCATTCCACGGCCTCCATACCGCAGACCCGGTTTCAGGGGATTTTGGGGTAAATGTAGACATCGCAGTGCTCCATGAAAATGGAAAAAGGACAGCGGTTTCAGATATTCTGCTTACTGGCAACATATTTAACCTTTTCAATAGCATAAAACACTTTGGCAACGTTCAGCACGTTGATGGAAATATGGTTTCTCCGGAAGTCTGGTTTTCAGACGTGCAAATAATTGGGAAGTGAAAATAAATGAAGAAATTCAAAACCACTGAAGAGATTGTTGTCCCAAAGCGCCTGATAGATCAGGTGATAGGTCAGGACAGGGCAGTGGAAATAGTAAAAAAAGCTGCAAGGCAGAAAAGGCACGTGCTTCTCATAGGTCCTCCGGGAACAGGAAAGAGCATGCTTGCCCAGGCAATGGCTGAACTTCTTCCTTCCAAGGAACTGGAAGACGTTCTTGCATACGAAAATCCCAACAATGACAATAACCCTCTTATAAAAGCGATCCCTTCTTTTCCTGACATTAAATTCCTTTCTAAGAACCCCAATTATCTGAAGTTTTACAATCCAATAGAGAGGGCAAAAATTGCAGAGCTTTCTTCCAAAAACAAGCGGAAGGAAATCCCAACAATCATTAACACAAGCCTTGCCCGCAGAATGTCTACCTTTTCCAAGGCACAATCCAAAATGGACAACAAACAGGGAGGAATTTCTCCAATATTCCTGCTTACAATTTTCGGAATAGTTGCAATCGCAGTTACGTTTCTCCTGGATATTCCAGATGACCAAAAATGGTTTATATTCGCTGCATTATTCGGCCTTGCAATACTTTACTTTGTTTCAAATGCAGCAATGGGCCTCACTAAACGCATGGGTCCCCAGAAGCAAATGAACTATAAAGTAATCGTGGACAACACAGGGCGCAAAACAGCTCCGTTTATTGATGCAACCGGAAGCCGTGCAGGCTCCCTCCTTGGAGATGTGAAACATGATCCGCTCCAGTCCGGAGGCTTAGGAACTCCCGCCCACATCCGTGTGGAATCAGGTGCAATTCACAAGGCAAACCATGGAGTTCTCTTTATCGATGAGATTGCCTCGCTCAAAATGAACTGGCAGCAGGAACTTCTTACTGCAATGCAGGAACGAAAGTATCCTATTACAGGGCAGAGTGATCTTTCATCAGGAGCTCTTGTGCGCACAGATCCCGCACCTTCTGATTTCGTTCTTGTTGCGGCAGGTAATGTCCCAGACCTTAACCATATACACCCCGCACTCCGTTCTCGTATCCGTGGAGAAGGATATGAGGTATATGTAGAGGATTCAATGGATGATAATCCTAGAAATGAGGCAAGTTTAGTGCAGTTTGTTGCCCAGGAAATCAAAAAAGATGGCCGTATCCCTCATTTCACAAAAGACGCAGTATTGGAGATCGTTGAAGAGGCTCGCCGCCTTTCAGGGAAAAGAAAATCCTTTACCATGAACCTGCGTGAAATAGGGGGACTTCTTCGAGCTGCGGGAGATATTGCAATAGATAAAAACGCCAAGGTAGTTACCCGCAAGCACGTTGAAATGGCAAAGAAGCTTGCGAGGCCTATTGAATCCCAAATCATTGGCAAGCTCATAGAAAAGAAGAAGGATTACCAGGTTTTCTCAACTTCAGGGTATTCAATAGGAAAGGTAAACGGCCTCGCAGTTGTAGGAGATGCATTCTCTGGGCTTGTGCTCCCTCTTGGTGCTGAAGTTACTCCTTCTGCTTCCAAGTCTGGAGGCAGAATAATTGCAACCGGAAAATTAGGGATAATTGCAAAGGAAGCAGTAGAAAATGTTTCTGCGATTTTCAAGAAATATACCTCCATAGATCTTTCAAATAAAGACATTCATATTCAGTTTCTGCAAACCTATGAGGGAGTTGAGGGGGATTCTGCATCTATTTCCATTGCAGTTGCAGTAATTTCCGACCTTGAAGGGATTGCGGTTGATTCAAGCTATGCAATGACTGGTTCGCTTTCCGTGCGGGGTGAGGTTCTTCCTGTTGGGGGAGTAACTGCAAAAGTGGAAGCTGCTTACGAAGCAGGCATAAGGAAAGTGCTTATTCCCAAATCCAATGTAAAGGATGTTTACCTCAAGAAAGGAATCAAGAATAAGATAAAGATTTACCCTGTGGAGAATATTGCGGATGTGCTCAAATATGTACTGCAGAACGGAACTAAAAAGAAGAAACTCCTTACTGCAATAGCGAAACAGTTCAAGAATTAATTAGTCCTTACTAAAACATTCTCTCCAATTGAAGTGATGTGCCTGAAAGGAAGCGAGAATTTCCTTCCAAGGTAACTTTGTATTACGATAAGCTCTTTCTTTCCATCTACCCCAAGGATTTTTCCAAGGAAGCTTCCGGTATCAGAAATAACTTCTTTTCCATCCAGCTTCATGCCCATTATGCTTTCTCGTTTGGTCATCTCAATCGCGGTGGTTGAAAGGTACCCCAGTACAAGAACGTAAACCATTACAAAGAGGAATTCTCCGAACCCTACATATGGAGCTTCGATGTTGAGCACCCACTGCGAGCCCACGCTCAGCACGAGGGAGGTAAGCAGAACTGCCACAAGGGTTTTCGCATACCCACTAATTGCGAATTTCCTCTTGTCAGTATATGCCTCTGCGCTCTTTCCTGCAAGAAGAAATACTATTCCCAAAGAAATTGGGAAGATAACTGCCCTGAACATATATGCTGCATTTTTGAACTGATCCAGCCCGAGTGCAAGCCCTTTGCTGTATGCTTCCTGGGCCATCCAGAAGGATAGAAGAAACAATACTAGTGCAGGGATGTATGGAATCCAGGTATTCTTGTCCAGGGAAACCCTGAAATCATTCAACCACCCGATAAGTGCATCTTCTATTCCGAATCCTTTAATAATCAAATAAAGGCCGATAAGAACCCCTACAAACTTCATCTCCCAGCCTAATATTGCCGAGAGTGAAAACAGAAGTATTATGATTGCGGGAATTCCAAAAATAATTCTTGAGTAGTGCGGATCCTTCAGCTTTTCCAGAATCACGAAATATGTTTTTTCCAGCTCCTTTGCCTGTTTCATAACCACAAGTTTAACTGCATCAATTTTGATTCTTGAGCGGATAACTGGAAGCATAACCTCATCCGATGCCCCGTCCGATACAAATATACAGGATTCCGCAGGAATCTCGTTTAGAATCCTGTTGAGCTGCTTGCTTATTTCCTGGTCAGATCGGTACCCTACTTTCTTGTGCCCTGTAAGCGTAATCACTTTCACATCCTTCTTTTCTTTTGAAAGCTGGTCATACAATTTGATTGCATAGAATATGCTGTTCGCGTCCGGCTCCTCCGGGTCCGCAAGAGCGAGCTTGGTCGCAGCCTTGAGGTTTTCCTCTCTTCCTATAATTGGCCCATGTATCCTTGCTTTTTCGTACAGGTCGTTATCCCTGTCTATACACAGTATCAGAAGAGGCTTAACCATGGGTTTACACCATCCTTTTCATTTAAAACCCTTAGGATTCCTGCAGGAGTTCTTCTTTCCACCCCTTTTTAAATTTTATTATTCTTAATGCACTAACAATTCTGTGATACTTATGAGCGACAAAGTTCTAATTCCCGGAGAATATGTTGGACCCGGAGAAGTTTATGAAGAGAGTTCTTCCACACATTTAGAAGGCGATGACATTTATGCTTCCACAGTGGGAGTTGCAAATGAATCTGAAGGAAAGTTCAATGCAAAGGCAGACAAGCCTCCAATCAAACCAGGGGAAATCGTATATGGCTCCGTTCTACTTGTAATGGACTCCTTCGCAATTGTACTAATTTCTCCCCCTGAGAAGAACGGGAAAATCCCTGCAGCCCCTCCAGAAGGAAAAATTCCTGTACGTGCAATGAGTTCAGGATTCACCCCATCTACAAGGGACGCAATCCGTGTAGGTGACATAATCCGCGCAAAAGTGGTAAAGATCGAGGGAGAAAAGGCAGAGTTAAGCATGGTTGACCCGAATCTCGGGGTAATCAAGGCATTCTGCTCCCAGTGCAGGGAACCTTTGGACAAAACATCCAAGGGACTTGTATGCAAGAACGGCCACAGAGAAAGAAGGGAAATTGCAAATGATTATAGAGCTTACGGAAAAATAATGTTGTGAGGTATTCTTATGGAAATCAATCTGCTCAAAAAAGAAAAAACAGAATTGGAATTTGAAATCGTAGGAGAAGATACTACACTCCCAGAACTCCTTGTGCACAAGCTCAATGAAATGGCTGAGGTGGAAACTGCTGCATACAAATCAGGGCACCCCCTAACTCCTAAGCACATGATCTACATAAAGGTGAAGAAAGGGAGCCCTGTAAAAGCTGTGGAAAAAGCAATTGCTGCAATTACAAAGGATGTTGCAGAGTTCCGCGGCCTCGTTTCCAAGATGAAAGCCTAGTTGGTGCTCATGGACAGAAAACTCCTTGAGCAATACACACAAAACCCATATGCCCAGCTTGGCTTTCTCGCAATCCTTCTCCTTCTTTACATCCTTACAAAAATCTCAATTTTTGGAATTCTTTTTGCGATTGCGCTTATAGTGACGGTTGCCCTGGAAATCTGGCTGGGCTCCAAAAAGCACGGCTGGAAAGGAGAGCTTAAAGATACAGCAATCTCCCTTGCGGGAATAGTTATTCTCTGGTTCGCCCTCACAATCATTCTCAATACCTCAGTTCCGATAAATGCAGTTGTTTCCTGCTCCATGCTCCCGAACGTAGAGAGGGGCGATTTAATCTTGGTGCAGGGTGCTGACCCGATTGGGTATGAAATTGAATTAACTGAGCAGGAGCTTGCAGATCTCCAGTCTCCTACTACATCTGTTTCGGCAGAAGGCTTTGGAAGTTTTGAGCTCCAGGGTTCGCTTTACTCCTATTGCGTTCAGCACAAAGACGATGTTTGCTCGCTTTTTGCCTCAAATCCATCCATTTTTTCAGAAACAAAAGGCCCCCTTACTTTCCAATATGGAAGCTGCATAAGGGAATCTCCTGAAGTACTTCTTTCAACCCCATGTATCGCCTCAGTTGATTTCAGGGGTGAAACCTACTACACAAACCTTTCTCATGACACGATTGTTTACACTCCCCCCAAGGGAGACCTTTACTCATACACAGGGGACATAATCCACCGCCTCTTCTTCAAAATAAGTTCAGGGGGAGAAACATACTACCTTACAAAAGGGGACAATAATCCCATGTTTGATATCCAAGCATATGATTATTCTGCAATGATTGGAAACACAGCCCCATCTTTCCAGAATTACAAGGGAAAAATCCTCCTCCAGATGCCTTTCTTAGGTTATCCAAAGCTATTCATATCAGGATTCTTTGCAGAAACTGCAAACTGCGATTCAACCCTTGAGTTCCCAACCGTTTCCTAGAGTTATCTGTAGTATTCGTGCTTTTCCTTTCCGCCCGAAAACAGTTCCGCCATCTGTTTTGCGTAAAATTTCTTTTCTTCTGGTCCCATCTCAACCTTATCCAACTTTTCATCCCATTTTTTGAGTGCATAGAGCGCCCTGTCGGTTTTCTCCCCGTATTTTGCATAGCTCAATAGTGCATCTAACGCATAGGGGGAATTACATTCCCTGAGCGCATCTATTGTTGCATTCCTTAAAACCTGCAGCGCGGGAGCTTCCATTGCCGAGTAGTAGCTAAGATGGTAGCTAAGGAGTTTTGCTGCGCCATTATCTCCAAGCTCCCCAATGAATCCAATCAATTCTGTAAGCCCTTCAAGCGAGGTAGTATAGTTGAATATTGTTCTGTAAACAGCTTTTCTCACTTCTCCAGGGTTTGTGTCCTTTCCCATCATTTTTCTGTAGTGCCCGAAGTTGTGCATCGTTTTGATTCCCGCGGCCCTTGAAAGCTGTTCATGTGCAAGAAACAGGATAAACTGCTTCACCACATCATCTCCCCGTACGTATGATTCTACCATTACTTTTTTTGCGGCTTCTTTTTCCCCGCGATTTTTTGCAATCGGATAAAGGAAGAAATCAATCATCGCTCTTTCCGCGGGAGCCATGAGCGCCTTTCTCCACTCAACCAGCTTCTTGTCCGCTTTCATTACCTTTGTTGCGACCTTTTCCATTGCCTTCTTTTTCTTTTCTCGTTTCACATCTTTCTTTTTTGCTTTGTTTGGAACATTCTTCTGCACTTTCTTTGATGCTTTCTTTTTGGATTTTGATTTTTTGACTGCCATGACCTCTCATTCCCAGAAATCATTTAAAAACGCTTCCCATTCCATCAGGTTTATATATTTCTGGCTACCCAAATATTACAGGTGCAAACTGTGTCAACATCCAAAGATTCATCCCGCAAAACTACAAAGAAGGAACAGGTTACTCCAAAGCCCCTAGAGAAAAAGAGGAGCATGATGAAAAGGGCAAAAGGAATTCTTCCTTCTTCCGGGCTTGCAAAACAGAAAAAAAAGCTGCGTGCTCCAATGAAAAAACCTTCTGGCGCAGCGAAGCTGGCTCTTGCAGCTGCAATCGCACTGGGAGGAACAGCACCATCCATTGATGCTAGTGCCAAAGCAGCAAGCCATCCGGCCGCCCCTTCCCTTACACCAATATATGATGTGATGTCCCTTGAGCCTGCATCCAGCGCAG
>JAUWMC010000058.1 GCA_030613375.1 Microcaldota archaeon | reverse complement strand
CTATGGTTTTCATAAATGAAGTATCAGTTTCCTGCATAGCCACACCGCTAAGGAATGAAATGTTAACACACAACTCTTTTTAAAGGTATCTCGTCTTAACAACTTTCACGCATTTGAATGTGGGAATTGGTATCCTGAACGAAGCGTAGGTGAATTGTATGGGAGCATACAAATATATGAGAGAAACATACCAGAAGGAACTGAAGGAAAGGGGAAGCCTCCTTAAAGACAAAATCTTTAAGTGGAGAAGAGAACTTGTTGTAACGAAGGTGGAAAGACCCAGCAACCTAATTCGTGCACGCACTCTAGGATACAAAGCCAAAGAGGGTTATGTAATAGCACGTGTTCGCATTGGAAAGGGACGAAGGAGAAGGCAGACTCCAAGTGGTGGAAGAAAACCAGCACATGCATATCTTATTGTACAGCCAGGAACCAGCCTTCGTGGACAAGCAGAGCAAAAAGCAAACAGGAAATACACTAACCTTGAAGTGCTTAACTCCTATCTTGTAGGTGAAGATGGAAACTACAAATTCTTCGAAGTAATCCTAGTGGATACTGCGAGGCTTGGGCTTAAGATGAACAAGAGGAGAGCGTACCGCGGGCTTACAAGCGTAGGAAAGAAGAGCCGTGGGTACCGCGCAAAGGGCAACAGAACTCCACGCAGGCGCTCAAAGAAAAAGGAAAGGAAACTTAGCTTGGGAAAGAAAGGAAGGCCAGGAACAGTTAAGCCTTCCTCCAAGAAAAAAGAATCCAAGGCTAAAAAATGATCCTTTCCTTTTTTGATATTTTAAAGTTTGAATGCGGGAATCCCTCTGAATATGGATTCTCCAAAACTTATTTTCTTTCTTCTGTTTCGGATAAAGTTAGGGTTGTAGATTCTGAGGAAGCTGCACTTAAAATACGGAATAGGGGAGTTTTGATTAAGGTTGAGAATTACCCTATTGGTTTTGAGTTGATTCGGGGGTTTGAAGGGAAAGAATCAATATTTCTTTTGGATTTGAGCGAGATCCTGAAGAGTTCCGGGGGAAAGCGAGCTTCTATTATTAAGAGAATGCGAAATTTTTCTAGGATGTGCATCAAGTACAAGGTTGCTTTTGCGATGGCTAGTTTTGCTGAGGAAGAAGCGGAGATGCGCACTTCTGATGAGCTTGTGCACATTGGATTTCTTATTGGACTGAACCGTGGGGAAGGGAAGGAAGCGCTTTCTAAAATAAAGGAAATTTTAGAGTGATGAGTGCTTCATTATTTTTGAAGATTGAATTCCAGCAGAATATCCTGCCCGAATCTTTTTGTCTTCATATTCTTGAGTTTTACTGCACTGGAGATGGACTCTATTCCTAATCCTCCAATAACTCCTTTTGCATCACGCCCACCGATAATCTTAGGCGCTACAAAGAGGTAGAGTTTGTCCACTATGCCTGCTTCCAAAGCCCTGGCGTTGAGCTCGCTGCCACCTTCAAGCATTATTTTTTTCATGCCCATTGCACTTAAGGACAGAATAAGCTTGCGCATGTCCACGCTTTTTGCCCCACATACCAATACCTGAGAGTTTGTTTTGTTTTTTATTTCGCTTATTTTGCTCTTTGGGGCTTTTTCTGTGGCGGCAATAATGGTTTTTCCATCCTTATGCTTCAGTATATTGGAATCAAGAGGTATGCAAAGATCTCCATCTACAATAATACGGTAGGGGTTTCTTGCGCCTTTTAGGCGTGCGGTCAATCTGGGATTGTCTTTTTTTACTGTTCCGGCTCCAACCACCACCGCATCGAATTCGCTTCTCAATTTATGCACATATTTGCGTGCCTCTTTGCCCGTAATCCATTTTGAATCCCCTGTCCTTGTTGCTGTTTTTCCATCTGCACTCATCGCCATCTTTATAGCAACCAGGGGTTTCCTGAGCAGGTTCTGCAAATAAGCCGCATTAAGTGATCTCACTCTTTGTTCAGCAACCGGCCCCACCACTTTTACTCCTGCTTCGCGGAGAAGCCTCTCCCCTGTTACTAATGGGTTGGGGTCCCTCATGGCAAAAACTACCTTATTTATTCCATTGGAGAGTATTGCTTGAGTGCAAGGAGGGGTGCGCTTATTCTTGTGGGAACATGGTTCTAAAGTAACATAAATGGTTGAACCTTTTAGGTTTCCGTTGCCTTTCCGCTTTGCATCTTCAATTGCTTCAATTTCTGCGTGAGGCATCCCTGCTTTTTTATGGTATCCCCTCCCGAGTATTTTGTTGTTTTTTACAAGAACTGCCCCTACTCTGGGATTGGGAAGGGGATTGGATTTTTTTGCGAGTTCAAAGGCGAGTTTCATGAATTTGTCCATGCATAAACCTCGGCTATATCATATGATTCAGTTTTTCCTTTTTTGCCTTTAGGTAGTTGCTGTTGTAGCCATTCACCTTTGGGATGAGGGGCACTCTTTTTACTACCCGTATTCCGTGCTGCTCTAAATCTTTGATTTTTTCTGGGTTGTTAGTGAGAAGAGCCACATTTTTTACTCCAAAATAATCTAAGATTCCTGCCGCAGATTCATAGGTTCGCAGATCTTCTCTAAAACCTAGTTCTAAGTTTGCTTCTACTGTATCCAGCCCTGAGTCCTGAAGCTGATAGCACTTTATTTTGTTTGCAAGGCCAATTCCACGCCCTTCCTGGTCCAAATAAATCAAAACTCCCATCCCCTTTTTTGCAATATATTCCATGGCCCTCTCCAGTTGGTTTCCGCAATCGCATCTAAGAGAACCAAGCGTATCCCCGGTTAAACATTGTGAATGAATCCTCACAGGCACTTCACCCATATTCAGAGGAAGTTCTTTGGTCACCAGGGCAACATGCTCCCTGTGTTTGGAATCCACAAAAGAATGTATTCTGAAGTTTCCATGCCGGGTTGGAAAATCTGCTTCCCCAATATGCTTGATCCTGCGCATCGCAATTACTCCCTTAGGGTTTGCACTAATTCCAGGGCAGCATCAGTTGCCCTCTCTGCATACTCCTCCGCCCGTTGTTCTGCTGCAGAATAACTTGCATTATGCCCTATTATGCCAAGGGTTACTGGTTTTTTGAATTCCAGGGAAAGCTCCCCCAGGCGTTTTGCAACATCTTTTGTAATTACCTCATCGTGGGCAGTGTCCCCTTTCACTACTGCACCCAGAACTACTATTGCGTGTAATTGTTTGTCCATAAGCATCTTGTTTACTACTAAGGGCATATCGTACACTCCTGGAACAGTTTTCACTTTTGTAAATGCTCCTTTTGAGCCTGCATACTTAACGGCAACATCCTTCATTTTGCCAGTAATCTCATTGTTGAATCTGGCAACCAGTATTCCCAGGCAGATTTGTTCTTCAGGGTTGATTGAACCCTCATCTTCTTTTCCCTGCCTGGCACCTGTACCTGCGCGTTCTACAAGCTTTGCAGGGTCTTTTACAAGAAGGACAGCATTGTGGGCATGCTTCCTGATGCGATTGTTGCAGATGTCAATGAACTCCTGGGGGCTCCATGCTTCATTTTCATGGACAAAAACCTCAATTATGTGCTTATTGGTTTTCAGCTTAGCCTCTTGTGTGCTAAGGGAGCCTTCATGTGCACATTGAGTATCAATCCTGGCACCCCCCACCATTCCAAGAGACAAGCAGATATCATAACCATCTTCCAGGAGGCGCTTGCACTCCACGGAAAGGTCTTTGACCCCTGGCACTGTATGCCGTTCTATCTCAACATCTGGATAATGCCTTTTTACCTCATCAATTGCAATTGCACCCATATCCACCCGGGAAAACATAGTATCTACTATTCCTAATTTCATATCAACGCCTCCATCAGATTATTTCTTTTCCTTCTATGAAAACAAAGCCGTGTTTTTCCGCATAAGAGCGGGCACCTTCTTTTGAGAGGGCCCGCCTTTTTCCCAACATTTCACAGAGCACCATAGCACCATTTAAGCCAGCGCGCTTTCCAAGCTCCAGGGCTAATTCTGTATGTCCTCTCCTATTCTCTAGGCCGCTTCCGATAAGAAGGAAAATGTGCCCCGGAGAATAGAATTCTTTTGGAAACTCATGAATGCCGTTCCCCAAAACTTCATCCAGTTTCGTCAGGGTTAATGCGCGGTCTTCATCAGTAATTCCGGTATATACATTACGGTGGTTTATGGGTATGGAGAATGCAGGTTTATCCCCATATGCAGTTTTTTTGCAAATCAGCCCGCTTAATTGGTTATTAGTGCCCTCAAGCAGGTCTGAAAAGAAAGGCAGGCATAATTTTTCTGCACATTTTTTTGTTATGGCTGCGCAGATTAAGCCCCCGGCATCTTTCCTCAGCAGTTCTATTTTATCTGCATCTGCAAAGCTTGCGCTGAAAACCATGTCTGCTTCACCTTCCCGGTCATCTCCGTCATAAATGAGTATAATTCCGCCCTTGCGGAGCTGGTAGGATGCTTTAGCAATAATATCCATAAAATCAATAGAAAGTTATAGGTTTCAGTATATATTAATAGCTACAAATATATTAGTAAAATAAAGAGTAAAATCAGGACTCAATCTAAATTTATCTATCGCGAATACGCTGGGTGTGGGAACTTTGCACGATTATCCTGAACAGGGTTCAGGGCACCTCACTTAGTTAAGAACTTCTCCCCGGTGATTTTTTCATATACACCGAGATAAAGATTGCTTATGTTCTCAACTACGTCTTTTGGAAGTTTGGGTGGAGGGTAGGTCTTATCCCAGTCCAATGTTTCAAGATAATTGCGCAGGTATTGCTTATCCAGAGAAACTAGTTCACCCTGAGCATACTTGTCCATTGGCCAATATCTGGAAGAATCAGGAGTAAGAACTTCATCAATAAGTACCATTTCTCCGGAAGGGAGCTCGCCAAACTCAAATTTGGTATCTGCAAGAATCAATCCTTTGGAAAGAAGGTATTCGTGCCCAAATGCATAGAGCTCAATGCACTTTTTCTTTACAAAATCCAACTTTTCCTGCCCGATTATCTCTGCAGCTTCCACCTCAGTAATGTTCCGGTCGTGGCCTTCCTGGGCTTTTGTAGATGGAGTAAAAAGAGGCTCCGGGAACTTGTCTCCATCCTTCATGCCTTCTGGAAGCTTTATTCCGCAGACCATACCGGTTTTTTTGTAGTCCTTAAGGCCGCTTCCGGTTAGGTAACCACGCACAATCACCTCAATTTTGAGGGGCTTGGCCTTTGTTACAATTACGGCCCTCCCCTCCAAATATGTGGGAAGGTTTTCGGGCATTTCAGTGGTTATTATATGGTTTGCAATAATGTGCTGGGTTTTGTCAAACCAGAAATTTGAGAGAGTGCTTAATACTGCACCTTTATATGGTATGCCTTCATTGAATACCACATCAAATGCGCTTATTCTGTCCGTTGCAACCATAAGGATTTTGTCTTCCCCATACTGATACATTTCACGTACTTTTCCCTTGTGGATTAAAGGCAGCCCTAACTCTGTTTTTGTGATTGGTTCCATGTTCCCACTCATACTGAAGAGTTGGAAGGGGAGATTTTAAATCCTTATGAGTTCACCTGCTGGATTTTTTGGGAAACCTAAACGGTTGAAGAAGAATTAAAAGAAGAAATGGGAATTTAGGTTGTCCCCATACTATTTTTTGCCCCTGTGCAGTTTTTTCTTTCTTTTCTTTTTGGAAAATAGCACATAAAGAATTGCCAGGAGAATGATGATTAGCAGAAGTGCCCATATGCCCAGGTAAGCTGTTTCCCAGATTTCATCTTGTTCTCTTGCTTCCTCTTCACCTTCAACAAGAGGGAGTATTTCATCTATAATCTCTTCAGGTTCAATGAAAGGGGGCTCATCTTCAGGGGGAATTATTACTTCGGGTTCATCTTCCGTAGGAGTTATGCATTCATCCTTGCATTCACCATCTTCACAGGTCTGGCCTTCTTCACAGTCTTCATCTGTGATGCAGTCAGCACATTCGTTTTCGGGTGTGCAGACTTCGCCGTCTTCACAGTCTTCATCTGTGATGCAGTCAACGC
>JAUWMC010000027.1 GCA_030613375.1 Microcaldota archaeon | reverse complement strand
GTATTAAGATTGGAAAAATCCAAGCGCGCTATGCCAGTAAAGGATGCATTCAAAAAGAAAATAAAGCAAATCCTTTCAGATCTGGAAACAAGCCCAATAAACGGCCCAATCCCAGAAATCCATCTTGCAGATGCACGTACGTATTCCCAAGGAAATTACGAAATCTTCATAACTTCCCCCCCCTATCTCAACAACATAGATTATTCCAAAGTTTATGGTTTAGAGCTCTCCCTTCTTTCCATGGAAAAGAACGCTTCCCTGCAAATGAGGAAAGAGTCCCTCCGTTCTTTTATCACAAAAGATGCAAGAGAAACTCAAGTTCCGGAGGAAGCGGGAGAAATCTCCAAACAAATCCCAATCACAGGGGAATACTTTGCAGATATGGAACGAGTCCTCCAGAATCTCTACAACATTACAGAAAAAGGAGGTGCCTTGATAGTAGGAAACGCAGCCCTCCAGGGAGAGCATATCCAAGTTGATGAAATCCTAGGAAAAATCGGGGAAAGAATAGGTTTTGAATACGAAATCCCTCTTTGGATGGAAAGAACTGCAGATGTAAAGCCCGCAAAACTCAAGGTAAGAGAAAGTGCAGTAGTTTTCAAAAAGTAGCTACTTCTTTTTCTTTTTGCCCCGTCTTTTTTTATTAGGGACATGCTTCTTGTATTCTCTTATCTCTTCAATTGCTTCTGGAGTGTGCACTCTTCCGTTGAGGAGCAGGTCACAAGTATGTTTGTCCGGTCCCTTCCCTTTCTTTATTCTTACGAAAATTGCATCAGGGCTTTGGTCAAAAAGGTCAAGCTCGGTTTGCCCATCTTTAGTTGTCACAATTACAGACTTCTCCAATCCGGTGCTCAAAGCAATTATCCCCCCAACAACTTCTCCTTTATTGGCAGTTATACTCATCGTACTCGATGCATTTTGCGGATCCGCTGTCTCATCAAATATCTGAACAAAACACCTCATTTTTCTACTAGGTTTCAAATCAAAATCTTTTCTCTTGAGCCTTTGCGTATCAAATAGTCCTTCCATTGCTTCAAACGAAGGCCTAAGCGCATCAACAAGGTTTTGGCTAACAAAGCTCCTGCCTACTTTGAGCCCATGCGCATACTTCCCGGTTTTGGACTCCAGATGGGTTTTTCTTGGACGGATCTGTATCTCCACAGGAACATCCATACCATTTTCCCTGACTTTGAACACCACATGCGGAACCCAATAGCCGCTTTCTCTCTCTTTATCCTTGATATCGGCTTTTTTTATCTGCATGTGCCTGAGTTTAATTACAACCCAGTCCGCAACCTTTCTAGAGTCTTCAATGTCTCCATCAACAACTACAGTCATTCCCAGGAAATCTTGGATATCATCAATTACGCAACCCTTCCTCTTACACTTCCAAAACATCCCTGAGGGTCCCTTTATCCTGTACTGCTCTTCTGCATTGGAAGTATGGGAAGCAAGCTCCATCTCCAAGCCTAGCCTCTTGGAAATGCCATCCAGCATCGCCCTAATTTTTCCCTTGACAACCAGATCGTCCGCAACCTTCATTGCAGCAGGCTCCAACACAGAATGCGTAACTTTGCATTCTCTATAAAGCCTCACATCTTCATGATCCTTATCTTTTTTGCTAAGCAGACTTTCAAGCAAATCCATTGCATTTTTCCTTATCTGCACGGCCATTGTTGTTCCGAGCCCAATCAGATCCGCAAGCGGGTAATATACCGCATTCATGGTCCTGAAAAACTCCATAAGCCTTTTGTCGCTTATTTCCGTTCCCCCTACTCCCAGGCAATCAATCTTTTTCTGGGGCTCTATTGCCATATCCATAAGCCGGGCTATAATCACAAACCTGGAAATCTTTTCATTAACTATTGGCTCTGCATATAGTTCCCTGTAATCCGTATCCTTTTTTTCCACAAAATCTAGGTGTGCTAGGTAATGGTAATCATCAAACAAATCTTCTGCAAGCGTTCTAAATCCAAGAATTTCAGAAGCTACACCCAATGCTATATTTTGGGCATCATCCAATTCCTCTTCCGCAAAAAGTTCCTCCATCCTGTGCGTTTGCATAATTCCGTTTACCCTTCCGCTGGAATCCGTGAGGAATGCCCTTCTTTCTTCACTGCGCATGGACTGCATAAGCCCAAGAGCTTTTGCAGCTAACATAACCTTGATATCATCAGCAGTTGGCTCTTCCACATAGAGCAGTTTCACTATCTCCCTGGAAACAGTCAGGCTTCTATGTGCAATGGCTTCATCTTTATTCGCCTTTACAAATGCCCTTTCCTGAGCAGTGGCAAGTCTCCTGAATGCCCACCTTTTCAGTTTTGCAAGAGTTTCTGGAGGGCGGGAGCTAACATCCTTCTTTTTCTGTGCCATATTGTATAATTACGTGTAAAATAGTTTATATAGCTTTTCCTATTCCTAATTCCCGCGTGAAAGTGTATATTACGGGGGCTACCGGCCGCCTTGGCCGCTCAGTCTTGGAGAGAGTGGAGGCAATTCCCCTAGTTCGAACGAAGTCCGGACTCCCAAACGAAATAGTTACAAACTTCTCAGAATCATCTCTAAAGAAAATCCTCAGGGATGCAACCCACATAATTCACCTCGCAGGTTCAGTCAAAACCTGGGACAAAAAAAACCTCCAGGAAGCAAACGTAGAGCTCACCCGCCGTATTGTAAACTCCTCCCCATTCAATTGCCACATTGTATTCGCAGGCTCAATCACAGTATATGGAAAAGATCTGGAGCAAATCCCTACAGATGAGGAAACCCCCACTAATCCGGATTCAGAATATTCCCGCACCAAGCTCGAAGCAGAGCAGCTAGTACGCACCAAAAAAAAGCACACTGTCCTCCGTATAGGAGTAATTTACGGTCCCCAGTTCGAAGACTACTTCATGATCCTTCGCATGATTGAAAACCATAAAATGAAAATATTTGGGGATGGCTCCAACCGCATCTCTTTCGTCCACGCAGATGATTGTGCAGCAGTATTTTCCAAAGCCCTCAAGAAAACCGGCACGTTTGTAGTTTCCGGTCCTTCTGCAACCCAGCGCCAGATCTATACTTATGCAGCCCATTCCTTAGGCGTAATTCCCCCCAACTCAACAATGCCCATCTGGCTTGCCAAGCTCTTCGCTCGTTTTCAGGAAATGAAGGAAAACCCAAAGCTTACCCGCGAACATATCTCCATCCTCTCTGCAGACCGCGCATTTAACTACTCAAAAGCCCAGCAGGAGCTCGGATTCGACCCAAGGCCCATAAAGCGTGGAATCGAAGAGATAGTTTCCGATTACGTTTCCCAAAAAAACGAGCAAAAATAGCTTTATAAATATTGTGGTATATAATATATAAGTATGGTTAATCGGTTAGCCACTCAGAATACACGTTTCTGCACCTGCAAAAGACCCTTTTCCGGAGCCCCATTCGCTGAAACGAGCACAAAACGCGGCCTGGCCCGAAGCAGGCTTCACAGGGAACTAAGCATCCTGAAGAGGCTCTCGGACCTTTTCTCCAAACCCGATCCTTCTTATGCACTAAACGGAAGCGCTGCGTTACACCTTATTTTCCTAGGGAAAAGAACTCCAAGTGATATCGACCTCAGGTGTGATGATGTGCAAGCAACAAGAAAACTATTTTCCACTCGTTTTGAGCAGGTTCAAAGGGCAACAACCACAGTTCCACGATATAGTTTCAAGGATGAAAAGGGAGTGCTCATAGATCTTAGTCAAAATCTATTCACAAGAACTAGGAAAATTTTTGTAGCCAGCTCTACTATCTCAAATTCATTCACAAACGAGTTCCCCCAGGTTCTCTCTTACGATTTCGAAGTCCTTTTTGCAGAAAAGCTAATTGCGCTCACAAGGAAAAGAAACCTCAAAGACCTTTTTGATGCATATTCCTGCTTTTCCAGGAATGCAGACCTTGCGAGGGTATCAATGATTCTGAAAGAAATCGGAAACCATGATGGAATAGACCCCTCTTCTTTAACCAGCTTTTCTTATGTTCTTGATGGGGGCCCTGGCGGAGATGTTCCCGTTTCCCAGGTAAGCGCAAAAGAAATGCTTGCAAAGGTCCAGGCCTTCGTTCGCAGCATCATATAGACCGAAAAACCCAAAACAAATAGTTATAAAGGCAGTTTTTCATAAATTAGCGGGAGGTTTACCATGAAAATTGAGAATTACATTCACGAAAAGCTCGAAGAGCATAAAGCACTCCTATTCTCGGTGCTGGACCCGTTAGATTATCCTTCACTTGAAGATGCGGTAAAAACCGCTAAAAATATGGATGAAGGAGGCGCAGACATTCTCCTTATAGGAGGAAGCACCGGAGTCCAGGGAGAAATGCTTGATCAGGTAACAAAACAGGTAAAGGAAAGCGTTTCTATTCCAGTAGTCTTTTTTCCAGGAAACATCGGAACAGTTTCCAAATACGGAGACGCAGTCTACTTTATGTCCATGCTCAACTCCCGTAATCCTTACTGGATTACAGGCGCACAAACTTTAGCCGCCCCCATGGTAAAACAATATGGAATCGAACCTTTATCTGTAGGCTACATGGTTGTTGAGCCCGGAGGCACAGTAGGTTGGGTAGGAGATGCAAACATGATTCCAAGAAATAAGCCTCAGCTTGCTGCCGCAACCGCCCTTGCAGCTCAGTACATGGGCTTCAGGCTTGTAATTACAGATGCAGGAAGCAATCCCAAGGAAGGCCACATCCCATTAGAAATGGTAAAGGCCGTCTCTTCAGTTCTCGATGTTCCTTATGTTGTTGCAGGGGGAATTCGTACACCAGAAGAAGCAAAATCCGTAATCAAAGCCGGAGCCGATATTGTTCAAGTAGGAACCTCATTTGAAAAGAATGGAGGGGTAGACGCAGTAAAGAAATTCGTGAATGCGGTAAGGGAGGGGAAAAAATGAATGCGGAATTCATTGAATTCCTAGTAAAAGAAAATGCTCTCAAATTCGGTGATTTTACACTCAAAAGCGGAAGAAAATCTCCCTATTTTGTAAACACTGGCGTAATTTGCTCCGGAGAAGGCTTAGACAAGCTCGGCCAATTCTTCTCGGACACAATAATGAAGGAAGGAACAGCCCCAATAATCTACGGTCCTGCGTACAAGGGAATCCCGCTCGCGGTTGCAGCCTCAGTTTCCCTTTTCCGTGACCATAAGACCCCAAACAGCTGGCTTTTCAACAGGAAAGAAATCAAAACTCACGGAGACAGTGGAGCATTTGTAGGAAAACTCCCAGAAAAAGGGGAAGAAGTAATAATCATAGATGATGTATTTACAACAGGGGGAACCAAATACGAATCAGTTGAGCTCTTGGAATCCATGGGTGCAAAAGTAAAGTATCTAATAATTGGAGTAGACCGGGAAGAGAAAGGTGAATCTAAAAATGCAGTGGATGAATTCGTTGAAAAGACCAAAATCCCAGTTTATTCAATCGCAAAAATCTCAGATGCCTTTGAATACCTCAAAGGAAAGGAAATAAACGGAAAGGTGCATGTAACTGAAGAACTTTACGCATCTTTTCAGAAATACAGGGATGATTATGGCAATTGAAAAGCTCAAGAAAACAGCAGAAGAAGCCAAAAGCATACTTTGTTTTGGAGTAGACCCTGTAAAGTCCCGCATGACCTCCGAAATCGTTCCTTATTTCTCTGAAATCATCGATGCCCTTTTAGATGAAAATCTCATTTCTGCAATCAAGCCCAACTATGCATACTTTGCAGCTGAAGGCTTTGATGGCCTCTTTGCACTCAAGGAACTAATCGACCGCTACAAGCCTCGAACTTTCGTAATTTTGGATGCAAAGCGCGGAGACATCGGAAAATCCAGCGAAGCATATGCACAGGAGGCCTACAATTTCTGGCAGGCAGATGCAGTAACAATCTCTCCTTACATGGGAGAGGACAGCGTAAAGCCATTTGTGCAGAAAGGAAAGCTTCCATACATGCTCGGCCGCACAAGCAACCCTGGAGCAAAGGATTTTCAGGAAAAATTCCTAGGGAAAGAGCCCCTTTATTCTGAAGTATTCAAGAAAGCAAAGCAATGGGGAACAGGATTAGTTGTAGGCGCAACAAGCGACGCAATCCCCAAAGCAGTAAAGCTCGCAGGAAAAGACACACCTCTTTTAATCCCGGGAATAGGTGCTCAGGGCGGTTCTTTCAAAACCCTGGAAGTTCTTAAGGAAAACCCATTCATACACCGTGTAAACTCCTCCTCCGCAATTGCATATGCCCATGAAGACAGTAAAGAATCCCCGGTACCTGCTGCACTAGCCGAAGCAAAGAAAACCATTGAAAAAATAAACTCCTTAATCTTTTGAATTCATTGACATCAAGTAGAACAGGACAGAACTAAAAGAGAAAACAAAAGCCATCCCTCCAAAAATAAGCGCAGGTTCTATAAACAGCCCCTCAATCATTCTGTGCACATGGATTTCAGTAAGCGTAAATATCTCACTCTCAAATCCAATCTCAACACTTTGCTCCATTTGCCCTATCACAACCCAGGGGACAAGCAGGAAACATACAACACTCAAAGCCATGAACCCCAGTGCCCAAATACCGCTCAAAACAGAATAGTAGAACAATCCCTTTGGAAGCGTAGTAGTTGCAAAATAGAAAATTGCAAATGCCCCGAACCCAATTAACATTCCAAATATTATCAAGGGAATTCCCCATACGCCTATTTCCGAAACCTGTGGCCCATAAGCAACTGAATACTCATCAACTTTTTGGGAAACAACCTTTCTTGCAAGATAATACCTCAATTCATACGTATTGTGCACAAGACCGTCATCAATAATCCCGCACACATACTCATCAGTAAGCCCCTCTACTTCCAAATCCATATTCAATATTTCCTTGTACTCGCAGTACCCCACAGAACTTTCATAGGTAAGTGACTGAAGCTCTGGGTAATACATCAGGATAAGCGGAACTACGTCCTCTGGCATATATAACTTCAGGTTTACTCCAAGCTCCTCCTGTGCACTGGGAAGCTGGAACACTACAATCCCAGTCCAGAGCAAAATCTGGGCAACGATAAGTATCAACCCTGCGCCAACTACCAGAAACGGGTGCTTCATCCATTCTCTTTCCAACCTAACTTATAAAAATTATCAGCACGAACAAAAGCCATGAAGCGGGCTCTAAAACTGCTCAGGATTCCAGGAAGGCTCTCCCGGAAAGGTGAGAACGGAAAGCTCCTAATCATTGCCGGAAGCAAGCAATATCACGGCGCCCCGGTTTTCAGTATTCTCGGAGCACGCAGGTTCTGCGACCTAACATATTTTCTTCCTGGAGACAAATCCCCAGGGATTTTACAGTCCGTACTTCCAATACCTGAACCCATAATCGTATCCGAACCTGTGGAAGCAGATTGCGTTCTCTATGGCCCAGGCTTAGGAAAAGCGAAATTCCCCTTCTCTAAAATAAAGAGTTACCAAAGAAAAGTAATCGATGGGGACGGTTTCAAGAAAATAACCAAAAAAGATCTTAAAGATACCATCATTACCCCGCACGAAGGGGAATTCAGGAGATTTTTCGGAGTCCCATCCACCCCAAAGAATGTGCAGGAATTTGCAATGAAATACTCCTGTACAATACTCAAGAAAGGTCCAACGGATCTCATTTCAGATGGAACCAAACTAATCAAAAACACAAAAGGAAACTCTGGCATGACCAAGGGAGGAACAGGGGATGTTCTTGCAGGCCTCACTGCCGCATTCTTCTGTACAAATCCCCCACTGGTAGCAGCAGCCTCAGCTGCATACATATCTGGGCTTGCAGGGGATATTCTTTTCAAAAAACAGAATTACGCATACTGTGCCTCAGATCTAGCCGAAGCTCTTCCCGAAGCATACAAAAAGACGATTTCTTCTCTTTAACCAATCCTTATTTTCTTTACCCGCACATGCGGTCCCCCATCACTAACCCTCACATTTTGCCCTTCCTTCCCGCAGAACCCTGGAGAAAGCTCAAAATCTTTTGCAACTCCATCTACCTCCAAAAGGGTCTCCATAATCGTCCCGGTAATGGAAACTCCCCTCACCCGTTTTCCTACTTCCCCATTCACTACAGGAAATGCTTCCTCGCATCTAAACATGAACTGTCCTGTAAATGGGTCAACACTTCCTCCGCACATCCCCTTTAGGTACAATCCCCTTTTCATTTCCATAAGTTCTTCCACTTCCTGCCCCCCGGGTTCAATGCACGTATTGCTCATCCGCACAATTGGGCTGGATGCGTAGGATTCGCTTCTCCCATGCCCATTTGGTTTTTCTCCAAGCTCTGCAGCAGTTTCAATTGAATTCAATCTTCCCGCAACTCTCCCTTTCTTTATCAGATCAACCTTTTTTCCCCGTATCCCCTCCTCATCAAATGAATATCTTCCAAAGCCATTCTCTAATTGGGGGTCATCCCAGATAGTTATGAGTCCCGAACCAATTTTCTTTCCCATTTTATCTCCAAGTATTGAAGTCCCGTCAATTATTCCGTCTGCCTCACATGCATGTCCTACAGCTTCATGCGCAAAAACCCCTGCAAGCGCAGGATCCATCACAACCGAAAATTCCCCTTTTTTTGCAGCGCCTGAATCTAGCGATTCCTCACATTTCCTTTTCGCTTCCTTTGCTTTTTCCAGCAACTCTTCTTCATCCCATTTCTTCAAAGAACTGAGCCTTTCACTACCTTCTTCAATCCTATTTCCTTTCTTCCCAACTGCAGAAAACCTCCCATACATCACGAGCACATTTTCCGAAACACTCTCCCCTTCAGAATTGTAATATTCCCCGCGGTCTACCTGTTCAAAAAGCCCAATTGATCTATTAGTAATTCGCTTTCCCCTCATCCTTTTCCCAAGCTCTTTACTCACCCTCACAAGTTCTTCAACCCCAATTCCCTTCCCAATTTTCCAGTTTTTTATTTTTCCCAATTTTCCCCGTTCAGTAAGCTTAAGCCTTCCTTTTCCCACAGATGCAAGCTTTTTCGCTTTCTTAAGCAGTTTTGGAAGTTCACATGGCTTTCCAGATGCAAATCCCCAGCACCCGTTCCTAAAAACACGCACATTTGCCCCTTCTTCTGTCCCTGCATTAACCTGCATTTCTCCATCCTTGAACCTAACGCTTGAAAATTCGAGCTTCTCCACCCGTGCTTCGCAAAAATCCTTCTGCTTTCCCAAAAGAGAAAGAATGGAATCAGAATCCATTATTCGTTCTCCTCTTTTTCTTCTTTCTTTCCCGCTGCTTCCACAGGCTCACTGGTCCCCATAAGCCCTTTGTAGAACGCATACTGGTCTTTAGTCTTAATCAGCACAAGGAGAACCCCTTCCTCAACCTTTTTGAGCACAAGATTTCCCCTATCCGTAGTTATCACAATTTCTGAAGCCTCTTCTCCCGCCTGCCGCAGGAGCGCGTCACCTACATTAAACGCGGAAGAGGAATAATTCTCAACCCCATCTTGCATCCCGAAATTGGAAGCAACCCTGGATCCATCAGTCCCAACTATTGCGGCCATGATGTCTCTTTCCTTAAGCTTGTTCAAGAGAGCTTGCCCTTCCATTCCTTTTGGCATCTATTCCACCTCCACTCCTAGCGGCCCCACTTTAAGCGGTACCGCAATTGGAAGCTTGCTGCTTACAAGCTCCTTCATTTTATCCTTGTTTCTGAGGTTGTATTCCTCGTCTATTCCGTGCCTCAGTGTAGTAAGAAATCTTTCCTCATGCATTCCCTCTTCTACAAGTAACAGTATCGTTCCGTTCGCACTTTTTACCCTTCCCTCTACAGACTGGAGGAATTTGAAAAGAGAGCCTTGTTCATTGTACAGCGCAAACGTAGAGAAAGAATGGAAGATAACCCTGAACCGTTTTCCTTCATTGTTCCTGAGTATCTCGCTTATGTAAAGGGAGATCTCATTAAGCGCCCCAGGTCCCCCCACTTTAGACACATTTGCTTTCCCGCTTACTTCTCCCTGTGTATAGCAGTCTATGTAGAAAATCTGCCCCGGTCCTTTGAAATGCAGGTCCCATCCTGCAGCTGTTTTCTCAACCTCCTTCGGGGTTTTATCCGTAGTGACGTAAATCACCGTGTCTCCTTCAGAAAGCCCCGCATTTACAAAATGCGCAGCAAAACATTGTTTCTCAGAGCCCGTAGGTGCCATAAGCAAAGCAGTCCCTGGAAATTTATAGCCTCCTTCCAGCATGAGGTCCAGAGCCCGCACTCCAGTGCTTATCCTGTCTTTTCTGAAAATTGGAAGATCTTTCTCGCTCATGCGCCCTTTTTCTCATAATAAGTTTAAATACTTCTGTTTGACCTCAAAAAAGTTAGTGGGCCTCAGATTTGCCTTATGGCAAATACGCCCCAAAGTTTAAGAAAAAAATTTGGGCCCAAGGGGATTTGAACCCCTGACCTACGGCTGTCCTAGGACCAATATATTAGAGGGGGCCATATAAGACCGTCGCTCTAACCAACCTGAGCTATGGGCCCATACACTTTGTAGTGCGGATGGCAGAGCCGTTCTTTCCGTGCTACGAAGTGAGTGAGTATTCCACTTTAGTGCCTAAATCCTTTTTAAAGCCTGCCCAACACCCCGAAAATCAGCAACCTTTAAAAACATGAAAAACCGAAACCCACTCATGGCGTTAGTTGATTTCTCCAAGTTCAGCAAGAAGGTCCTTGCTGCAGTAAAAGGAAAGCTCACTACGAAGGAAACTGGAATCTTGAGCAGGCTCTTTACCCGAGTAAAGAAAAGAAATACAGTTCTTGCTGCAGGTTTGCTTTCCGCACTCAAGGCAGGTGGCTCTACCAAGAGGGATACCGACCGCCTTTCCAAAATTCTGGAGCGCGCCAACGATAGAATCCTGGATGGGCAAAAGCCGTTTACAGCAGCTGAAAAGAAGGAGCTTGCAGTGATTTTTGAGCGTGCCAACTTGCCCAAAAAGGCAGAAGCTAAATTCACGCACAACGTTGAAAGTGATTCAGACGACCTATTAATCTCCAAGATTACTGAATCAATTCACATGGATAAAGAAAAGAAATTTGAGTTCATTCCCGAGAAGAAGATGAAAACAAAAACCATTTCTCTTCCGGAAAAGAAAAGGGAGCGGCAGAAAGGCCGCAGAGCGTGAAAACCCATGAAGCTGAAGCTCACCCCTGAACTCTCCTACATTATCGGCTTGTGGAAAGGAACCCGCACAAAGGAAGGGATAGGAGTACATGGAAAAGAAGAACACCTTTCATTATTCTCAAAAGTTGTCCTTGAATCCGAGCTCACGGAACCCACGAAACTCCTCACTACAAGACAGGAAGAAACTGATGAAGAGAGGGAAGATGAATTTGCTCAGGAAAAAGGATCAGTCTATTTCTATCACACATCTTACAGGAAATTCTTCCAGAAAGTAATCGATGACGAGCTGGAAAGATTCAAGTACAAGAACGCATACAGCGCAAATTTCCTTGCAGGGATTTTCGATGCTGTAGGAGCGATACCCGAAGACGGTAAGGTTTATCTCTCAAAATGCACCCGAAAAGACCAAATGCTTCTCTACAGACTGGGATTCAAACCCATGAGAAAAGCCAGGCTAGTCTACTTTACCCGCCCTAAAAACTTCCTCAAATACATAAAGCCTTTTACAAAAAAGTTCAAGGGCCACCCAATCCTTTCCAAGATATAGCCTTATAATGATTATTTACGCCATTATTTTGTGCATACATTCGTATTCAGGTGATTCAATGAAGGCAAAACTACTCTGGAACACTACTAAAAAATGGGCAGTAAAAACTGCTGGGGAGGTGAAGGCTTTCCTCAAGATAAAGAAAGTAAAACTAGTAAACAGAAAACCCGATTTCACAATTGTAATCGGAGGAGATGGGACAATTCTCTACAACAAGGAGAAACTAGAAGGCCCTGTATTTGCAATAGGAAGCAAGAAGAGCTTCGTTTGCCAGTGCCTTGCTGAAAACTGGAAGGACGGCCTTTCCAGATTCCTTTCCAAGCCCAATTATGAGGAAAGGATACTTCTTGAAGTAAAGCACCGAAACAAAAAACACACTGCAATAAATGACATTGCGCTTCTTTCCCCACAGCATGAAATGCTCACAATTTCCGTAGATATCGGAGGAGATGAATACTGCTTTGATGCAGATGGGATTGTTGTTTCTACCCCAACGGGATCTACAGCATATGCATATGCAGCAGGCGGCTCAATAATCGAGCCCACTTTAGAGGTATTCAACATAGTTCCGGTTGCTCCGGATAAGCGTCTTTTTGACCCAGTAGTAGTTTCCGCTTCCCACAAGCTTGTGATTACTCCCTATAATCCTGCACATTTCATCGTGGATGGAGAAAAGCCCCTGAAAGTAAAGAAAGGGGAAAAAATAACCATTACAAAAAGCAAGAAAAAAATAAAATTCGCGGTTAGATAATTCACTTCTTCCATAAGTAAATCATCACAGCCGCTACTATTACAATCACTCCAGCCAATACAAACGGATCTCCCATATTCCCTTCTGGCTCTTCTTCTGGAGTTTCCTTTTCTTCCCCAACATCTCCCTCAAAATATTCCTCATCAGACTCAAAGGAATAGGAAACCTCTCCAGGACCAACAACAACCTCATTCTCCCCGGGTTGCACTTCATATTCACTTTCCACTCCATCTACAGTAACCCTGAGAACCGCAGGCTCCGGCCCGTCCCACCAGACCTTCAGCGTAGTATTATACTCTGTTACGTATGGCTCCACATACGCTTTTTCATAGAAGGTAAAGTGTTCAAAGTCTGAATACCCTCCAACTTCCGGAGCGTACATGTTGTACGCATGCGTAGGAAGCGCCGTAAAATCTCCCTTGTGCGTAACCCTTAACTTATATGTAATCTCAGTATCCTCCAGCCTGTCAAAGAAGAAAACAGCTTTATCCTGCCTTGCTTCCATTCGGTATCCTCCATAATACCACCAGTATCTGTTCCCTTCCTGCACGATTTCCGTACCCATTGGAATCGGGTCCTCAATCGCCACATACTCCCCGCTTCCATTTACAGTTAAAGTAACTTCAATCTCATCCCCCACCTTTGCTACAGTCTGTCCGAACTCCCTTACAATCTCAATCTCCCCCTCAGGAATTTCCTCACTCCAGTAAACCTGCGTAACCGTATAATACAAAGGCCCGAATCCATCCCTCTCAATCCGTACATCATGCTTTCCTGCAGGAAGCTCAATCTCTTCGCTACCCACATTCTTGTATCCCATCCTCTCTTCGTATACTTGCTCCCCGTTCACATATACTGTAGCAACATAATCCGAACGGAGTTCTCCAGTTGCTTTTGCATACTCAGTAAGCGCCAGCACAGTTCGCGCAGTATCCTTAGTACTTCTCCAATACCTTCCCGTTTTATGTATCATAAGCCAGTTCACGCACTTCTGCGCAGTATCCATATCCCCGTTCTTCACAAAGGTCTCAACCGCATAGGAAGTAAGCTCAGTTTCACTGTGGTACCAGCTCCTTTCCGCACTATATTCAAGACTGCAGTAATTCCCTGCGCAATCAAGCATTGAAACCAACCGTTCGCAATTTCCATCATCACATTCCGTAAGTGCCCCAAACGAATCATTTCCATACTCCTTCACAAGAGAAGAATCAATTCGGTTTAGCACAAACAACGCATAGGGACTTTCCGCATCCTTAAGCACATCAAATCCAGAATCATAAACTCCATCTTCAACTTCAACCCCAGCTTTTCTTGCAATAGTAAGCCCATCCATTACATATGCAGTAATTCTTTCATCTCTTCCAGTAAACCAACCCCAGCTCCCATCAGAGTTCTGGTGTTGATAAATCCTCTCCAGTCCATCATCAATAAGCTCAGTCAGGTTTTCTTCTCCTTCATATTCCATATCCAATTCTTGTAGTGTATACACAAGCACAACATCCGGAAGGAACCCGCTCATTGTTTGTTCTATGCATCCATATGGGTAAGTCACAAGGTAATCCATGCTCTCAAATGCAGAAGAAAGAATAGATGAGTGCAATGCAAGCGTTACTTCCGCATCCTCCGGGCTTTCATATTCAAATTCTCCAGAATCACTCTCAACAACCCCAGATTCTCCATGGGTAATCTCAACCCCAAGCGCTTTCACTTCCAAAGGAAGTTTTACAGCATCACCTTCTCCCCCTTC
>JAUWMC010000042.1 GCA_030613375.1 Microcaldota archaeon | reverse complement strand
AAACACAAGGGAGGCGACAACGGAACGAAAGAAGGAACAGTCATCCCCATCAAGCCCGAAGTGGCGCGCAAAGTTATGAAGAACCAGCTAAAGATGCAATTCGCCGCTCATAAACCGGACGAACGCGCTCTTATGGTAGAGGCCATGAACGAAGTTCTTGTTGAAGAGGCGAGAGCTTTGAACGAATCCGAGAAATCCCCTGAAGAGGAGATTGAAGAATTTTCCCAGCATGAGGAACCAAAACAAACCCTAGGGTCCAAATTCAAGGGCGTAGTGGGTGATAACGTATCCGGATTCTCTGACGGGCCAATAAGACACCTTATAGCAAAAGCCATAAAGTGCATGCTTCCTCTATTAGGAGTCTCAGCAGTGATTACTGGGATAGAGGTGTGGTCTGACCCAGCAAAACAAACCACAGGGAATCTGATTAAAGGCCCATTCACGACTGCATGGGAAGCGATTACGATTGCATCCGGATTCGTTTATGACAATTTAACTATGTTTTCCTATGGAGCAGCAGCCGCTCTTGCCCTTACGATACTCAATCGCCCTACAGTGAGCAAAAAATTTGGAAGGGCATTCTATGCAGGATTATTTGCTTCTGCCCCTACCGTTTTCAATGATCTCGTAACAAACATGCAGAATGGGGCAAATACAATCGGCGAGAAGATTGACCTCACCCTCATGGGAAACATTTCCATAGTGGCGCTTTCTGCGGCCGCAATACTCTCTCGGGTTACTCCCAAATTTCCAAAGCATGATGAAGATAAGGAAACTTCACCCAAAGAGCCTTCGAAAATAGGTTTAGCACTTGGTGCAGTTACAGGAGGAATATCCTGGGCGATTTTCAACGCAATGGGAGCACTCGTAAGAGCTCCTGGAAAACTAATTTCTACAGTGCGTAACAAATTAGCTTCAAGAAAAGAATCTGTCGAGCCTGCACCCACAGAAGAAATGCCTGCGGAGATGGCACCTACTCCAGTTACAGAGGAGACGGAATCCCCCGTTGAAGAGCTTCCTGTAACAGAGGAAATAGAATCTCATGATGAAGCGTCCGAAGTACCTACAGAGCCTGAAGAAACATCTGGAGGAACAACCGAAGATTGGCAACCCGCAAACCAGGAGCTTGCAGAAGTTATTGAGGAAGAAGCAACAGACCCTGAAAGCGGAGACATTCTTATTCCCCTTGATGAGTAAGTTCCTAATCCCCTTTTATCTTTTATCTACTAATCAGCCAGTATGGCCTCAGTCCAGGTAATAGGTGCCGGCCCATCCGGTTCTGTTGCAGCCCTTTCTGCATTAATGCATAACCATAATGTTTCAGTTTATGAAGAGCATTCTTGTGCAGGAATCCCAATGAATTGCTCTGGCCTAATATCAAAAGAAGGCTTGGAATCCTTAAATGATTTTGTGGATTATAAAAAACATGTAAAAAATAAGATGCGCGGAGCTATTATTGATTGTGCAGGCGCCAAGCTTTTTGTTGATTCCAAAAAGGATATTGCTTACGTAATTGACCGCGCTTCATTTGATTCTAAGCTTGCCCAAAAAGCAGAAGATGAAGGTGCAAAATTCCACTATGGAAAAAGGGTTTCCCCTCCCTTTTTCAAAGGCCATATAATCGGAGCGGATGGCCCCAATTCCTCAGTCGCTTCCCATTTTAATTTCCCTAACATTTCCCGCTTTGTAGGAGTTTCCCAATCTACAGTAAACTACGATGGCTCGATGCCTGATCATGTACGAGTTTTTCTTTCCAACGAAAAATTCCCAGGGTTTTTTGCATGGCTTATTCCTCAAAATGAAGAATATGCGGAAGTAGGCGCGGGTTGCGTCCTTCCAGGAAATCCAAACCATTCCCTCAATCATCTTTCAAAGTATCTTGGAATTGAATTCCCAGAAACCCGAACCCACTCAATAATACCCGTTTCCCGCAGGGAACAAACATTTATTTCTTCCCCCGCACGCAACATTGTGCTTGTTGGGGACGCGGCAGGCCACGTAAAATCCACTACTGGAGGTGGCGTGGTTTTTGGAACCCAATGTGCCCGCCTTGCAGGGAAACACATAGAATCCCCCCAGAAATACGAAAGAATGTGCAGGGAAATTCACGGAAAGGACCTGGATGCACATTACCACCTTCACACAACACTGGGAAAAATGAGTGATGACTCCCTCCGCGCTTTGGGGTCCCTTGCATCTGCATTTCGCATAGAGGAATTCCTCCAGAGAGACGGCAACATGGATCGCCCAATGAGGATGCTAGGGCCCAACCTTCTCCTCCACCCCTTCCGTGCCCTCATGAATAAATAAAAAGTTTGTGTTCTAAACTAATGTTAATCTCGGTGATTTCAGAATGCTCCAGCAAAAAAAGCAAGAAGAACAGGAAACAAAGCAAAGCATTGCCCAGTTTCCATCCGAGACCGAAGCTGTCCCTCCTTTTCACCATGAACATTATGAGGAGCTTCATCCAAAGCACAAGGAACAGACTGTTTTTACCTACATTCCCTCAATCCGAAGAGGATTCAATGGTGAGCAGGAGGATTTTGATCGCCTTCCCCAGGACCAGCGCTTCCAGCTCTACGAAATGATTATGCTTGGAAGGGTTACCAGTCTTTGGGACGAGCTGGACAAAGTCAAGACCCGCAAAAAGAATGAAAATAAAATAAAGCGTTCTTCCAGCAAGAAATTAAATGAGATATTTGATCTTCTTGAAGCAAATCCGAACATACGTGCAGAAGACCTAATTCACGTTCTCCCGAAAAAAGTATTCTCCAGGCTCATGCTTTATGTAAAATATGCGGGTAACAATCGGGAAACAACCCGCAGGTTTTTTGCTAACATGGAGAAGTAGTATTTTCAAATAAAGATAATTTTATACTCATTTATTGACCCGATTAGGTATATTGCACTAAACTAGGGATGCTAATCCTACAAGAGGAGGAGGGACTCATTTTTTGCTTTCCCACCTACTGGAAACCTACCTTCCGAAAGGTAATAACATGTGCCCTCATTGATATTCTTTAGTGGAACTATGAACAGGCATCTGAATCAAAAACAATTAGCAATCCAAAGAAACAATATTCGGCGATTGTTTAAGCACTCTTCTTCAATTCATACGAATTGTGTAAGGTTCAACACAAACAATACAGTAGCCCACGAAATCAAAAAAGCTGAGATTTGTTTTGAGTTACAAGAAGCAGGCAAGACTTTCATTTGTGAGGGAGAATTTGAGAATGGGGGTGGCAAGTGCGACATATGTTGTCTTGATGACGGGGTGTGTATAGAACTCATCCACTCCGAATCCAAGAAATCCATTGAAAAGAAAAAAAAGAAATATCCTCTTCCAATAAAAGAGATAAAAATCTGATTTATAACTTAGGGTAAACCGGAGTCTACACTTCAAGCCCCCGAAGGGATTCGAACCCTCGACCTATCGCTTACGAAGCGATCGCTCTACTACTGAGCTACGGAGGCATTTCGCCAGGAGCAGGATTTGAACCTGCAATTCCTTGCGGAACTAGTTTTCGAGACTAGCACAATCACCGGGTTCTGTCATCCTGGCATTGAAGTTTCCTAAGTTTCTCCTTGTGATTAAGACCTATTATGTTTAAAAAATTGTATCCGTTCATTTCGCAACCGTACTTACTATCTTTTTCACAAGACTCTCGCGAAATTCGGCACTGACTCTTCCTATTGTGCGGATTGTCTGTTTCTCATGCAGTTTTATGATTCCATCGAACCTGGCCCCACTGTGCTTATCCAGCTGGCAGTCAGAATCTTTTTCTGAAATGGGAACACAGTACTCATCACAGGCAGTAGTAATCGCTGAAACAAGAAGAAAGCCTGTTGAATGGTATTTTTCGTTTGACAAAACAATCGCAGGGCGAACTTTGCTTTCTGGAGAATCCGAGAAGAAAACCCTTGCAAGAATTATCTCTTTTCTCTTTGGCATCAAAGATACCTCTTTTTGTAGAATATTTCGGCTTTTTCGTCTGAAGGGTTGTTCCAGTGCGCTTCTATTGTTGATTGTTCTAGTGCTTCACGCTGCACGCCCCCAGTTCTTTGCCGAGTCTCATAATATCTTGTTAGTGCTAATCTTACAGCTTCAGTTTTATTGGCCGCAAGTCCCCGTTCTACCAATTCATTAACAAACGTTTCCAGCTCTCCAGTCAGATGAAGATTTATATTCATATTTTCACCAATGTGCAGTTTTATATCATTATTATAGCATAAACCATATATAACTGTATCATTTGGTGATGACAGAGGTCTCATAAATTATATTCTTACCGCAGGATTAAAAGCAAAATGAAGCAGTAGGTTTCCAGTGTGTAGCGATTGAAGCAAGGACGAAACCCGACAAGCGAAGGGTTGAGGGCAGAACATGTGGTAGAATACAGGCATAAAACAAAGAGACTAGCTTAAGACGGGGCATGTTTTTACAGAAATTTTTACCGCAGCTTAAAATAGCAGAAAAAAATTTCAGTGCGACCGCCGGGGTTCGAACCCGGGTCATTGGCTTGGAAGGCCAAGATCCTACCGCTAGACTACGGTCGCTTGGGGTTATTCATACTTAAGTTCAGTTTTTAAAAGTTGCACATCAATATCCTCTAATAAATTTTTGAGGTTTTAGCATGATTCCAAACATTTACAAGGGAGACTATCGCCTCCTTACATTAATACCACTCTTACTAATTGTAATTTCAATATTCCTTATTCCCAACCTCAAGTTCGGGGTTGATTTTAGGGGGGGAACTTTAGTTACGCTCCAGCTAACAGAGACTCTGGACAAAGCGGCACTAGCGGAAGACCTTATAACAAACGGATTTGATGCAGAAGTTAATATTTTTGAAGGAACGGTTGGGACTACAGCAGAAATAGAAGTTTCCCAAACAGACGATATGCTGGAAGCAGATGCACTAAAACAACAGTTCAATGATCTCCTGGACGAGGTTTCCTTCCTTGAATCCCAATCATATGATGACCCTTCAGTAGAAGCAGAATACCAGGAAAAGAAAGCAGAATTGAACTCCATTGCAGATAGAATGTTTGAAATAGCTGGTTCAAATACAAAAGCGGAAATGCAGCCCAACCTGAACAAGCTGAGAACACAATTCTCAGATGCATACCTTCAGATCTACAGCCTCCAGACCGATAGGATAATGGAGATTGTGGATGCCCATGCAAGGTACGACAGCCGTTCTACAGAAACGGTGAGTGCCGCTCTCAGCCTTCACTTTATTGACCAGGCAGGCACAGTAGTGTTCTATTCAGCAATACTCAGTGTAATACTAGTATTCTTCTTTTTCCGTGCCCTCATCCCAAGCGTCGCAGTTCTTGTGGGTGCATTCAGCGACATCATAATCGCATTGGGCGCAATGAGCCTTTTTGGAATCCCACTTTCACTCCCGTCCTTTGCAGCCCTCTTGATGCTTATTGGGTACTCGCTGGATACAGATATTCTTCTTACAATGAGGATTCTCAAAAGAAGGGGAGACCCAAGAGATAACGCATTCGATGCAATGAAAACAGGAATGACTATGAGCCTTACAGCAATAGTAGCATTCTCAGCACTGTTCATACTTGCTTTGATTACTCACATACCTACATACTATGAGATTTCAGCTGTCGCATTAGCCGGGCTTGTTGGAGATATGTTCGCCACGTGGGGACTAAACGCGGTGATGGTTCTTCACTATAAGGAAAAGAGGGGATAGAAATGATAAATCACAAATACATTCTTGGAATAATCTTCCTCCTCTTTGCCGCAGGAATTCTTTTTTATGCAGCCTATGCAGGCCTCATACTTATCTTCTCATTGATAATCTTCGGAGCGCTTTCTTCCTTCTGGAAGGAAAAAGATCTTAAGCTCCTTGCGCTTGCAGCAATCGTTTTGCTTGCAATAATGAACATGGGAGTAAACGGGATGAAATTCGGAATTGACTTTAGCGGTGGTACAAGAATCCCGGTATTACTAGAATCCCCCGCTTCCCAGTCTACAATGGGAGAGATGGTAGATACACTCAAGAAACGTGCTTCCACATTTGGCCTTACGGAAGTAAAGGTACGTGCAGTAGGAGATTCTCAAATCAATGTAGAGGTTCCGAGTGGTAACCCGGAGCTTATTTCCTCAGTGGAAGATTTGCTTTCCCACCAGGGTGTTTTCCAAGGAATTGTTGATGGAAAAGTCGCACTTTCAGGAGACGGAATCCTTCCGGGAACAATCCAAGGAGTACCTGCTGCATATCTTCAGGGAGCAGATTGGGGAGCCCAGTTTTCAGTAACCAGGGATGGGGCAGAGCACTTTGCAGAGACAGTAAAAGGGAAGGCAAATTACCCGCTTTACATGTACCTGGATCGCCCTACGGACGCAATCATAATTCTTACTTGGGAAGAGGCAAGCGCCAATTTTGAAATCAAAGATAGGCAGCTTGCACATTCTGCATTTCAGAAAGCCCTAGAGCTTGATGAAGGCAACATAACTGTTTATCTCTATGATGAAGTAAACCTAAGTTTCCTTGAGCCGGCATCCAATAAAACAAAAGCAATCGTTTCAGATTCATTGGAGGAGCTTGTGCGCTCCCAGTTGGAATCTCAGGGATTTATTCTCCTAATTATCGAGGATGAGGAAATCTCCCCAAAAATTTCCCAGATAGGGACAGGGGAATTTATAGTAGATAAATGGCAGGCAGTCGGTCTTCTTTCTTCTCCAATCCTCAACCCCTCAGTTACTGTTGGTTCTCCAAGCTATGGTTATATCATAAGCGGAGCTGCAGAAGGGGTCGGCCAGGAAAGGCAGATAAACGCTTACAACAATGCAAAAAGCATTGAATCTATCCTCAAAGGAGGAGCTCTCCCAATCCAGATTTCAATCGGAAGTAAAACTACAATACCTGCACCTCTTGGAGAAGAGTTCCTTCGCCTCAGCATAATCGGGTTATTCCTTGCACTTATTGCAATTTCCCTGCTTGTTTCTTTCAGATATAGAAGGAGTAAGATCCTTATCCCGATTATTGCAATCTCAGTTTCAGAGTTGATAATCCTGCTTTCAATCCTTGGTTCATTTACCATAGACCTCGCAGCAATGGCAGGAATTATTGCTGCAATTGGTGTAGGTGTAGATGCACAGATTGTAATTACTGATGAGCTTCTCAAGAAGAACCAGGGAAGCCCTCGCGATCGCCTGGAAAATGCATTTGCAATCATTACTACGAACGTTACGGTTGCAATCTTTGCAATGCTTCCTCTATTGTTCTCAGGAATGGTTGAGATAATTGGTTTTGCAATTTCAACAATTATGGGCTCATTGCTCGGACTTCTTATCTCAAGACCTGCATATGCAGCACTCGTAGAGGATCTTGCAGAAGATTAGGATTCTAATTTTTCTTTTTTCCTTTTATTACTGATTCGTATACCTTCAGGGTTTTCTCCGCCATTGTTTTCCAGGAGTAGTCTTTTGCAACTTTCTTTTGTGCCTTTTCTACAATACTTACAAACTCATTTTCATTTTTCACAAAATACTCTAACCTTTCAATAAGCCCTTCTTCATCCGGAAAAAGGAACTTTTCCGCGTCCTTTCCGTAAACCTCCCGGAATAATTCTGGAGCCTGCCCCACAGGTGTTGAGAACATCGGCCTTCCTGCAGCCATCGCTTCCAGCCACACAAGTGAGAAACCTTCATACCTACTAGGAAGCACAACTGCTTTTGAGTAGCAGTAAACTTGCGCAATCTCTTCAGGTGCAACCTGAGTGAATTCTGCATCCAATCCCAGGTTTTCCGCGAGTTTTCTGAGCCCAGGTCTTCCCCCTTCATCATTTCCCGCAACAAGAAGCTTTTGTTTTTCCTTCATTTTCCCTATTGCATTAATCAGCATCCCCACTCTCTTGTCCTTGTCTACCCTTCCAATGTATGAAATATATTCTCCTTCAGTAAATGAAGGACATTTGAACATTTCCGTATCCACGCCATTTGGTATGTAAACCACTTTCTTTTTGTCCACTTGGTTTTCCAGATATTTTTTGGATTCCCTTGAAACAACAATTACTTTGGAAGCCCTCCAAAGAATAAACCTTGCAAAAGTATTCCTGTAAATCCACTGTGCAATCCTTGCAAACCCGCTTAATTGGGGGTATCCGTGCACAGTAAATACAAACGGCCTTCTCTTCACCATTGCCGCAAATGCAGTGCAAACCGGCATCAGAGACCCATATCCATGGGACGCATAAATTTCTACATTTTCCATCATCAGCTTTATTGAAAGAAACGGAACCAGAATAACGGAAGAAAAGAAGGGGGTTTTCAGGCCCCAGTGCCTTTTTACGGTAAATGGTTCTTTCTCTTTTCCAGGCTTTCCGGTTGTGTGCACAACAACGTCTTCACCCATTTTGGTAAGATCTTTGCAAAGTTCATAGGTGTGTCTTTCAACACCCCCGATTTGGGGCGGGAAAAGATGCACAACTTGTACAATCTTCATTACTTTATCCCTCTATGGTAATCGCGTAATCGTCTCCATTAAAAGTTACTTTTGCAGCATCCCCATCATAATTCTCGTATACTGTTATTTCCCTAAGCGCAGCTTTGTTGTAAAGAGTTTGCCTGGAGTTTGTCCAGTCCTTTGAGCTTCCGCTTATAATTATGTCCCTTGGCTCCAGCTTGTCAAAGAAGTAATCCAGATTGCTCAAACCTTCGCTCATCCCATGCCAGGGCATCTGTACCACATCACAGGGCTCGGAGTCCATAAGGATTACCGTCTGTGCACTTCCATCAATATCTGCAGTAAGCAGGATGCAGAATCCTCTATCCTCAAGCCTTAGAACTATTGCATCGTTGTCCGAGTCAAAAAATCTTTCATCACTTGGTTCAGGGTTTCTCACGAGCACATGGATTCCGTTGAATATTCTCTCATCATCCTTTCCCATGTATTTTACCCCATGCTCAGCGCCTATTGCTTCCAGCATTGCTCCA
>JAUWMC010000049.1 GCA_030613375.1 Microcaldota archaeon | reverse complement strand
TTAAAAGTTTGCACAGGAGGGAATAGGAGAGGTTGAGAGGATGCTCAAAGCACTTACTAAATCGCTACAAAAAAAACACTTGAATCCTTGAACCCTTGAATCCTCGAACCCTTTGCATCAACTAATTGGGAGAAGAACCTTGTTTAATGGTTTTTTTAGCTTGTGGATATGTAGCCAATAAAATTTTGATAAGAGATAAACATATTAATGGAGAATTAAATGCCATCCAAGACTCTTTATCTGGTATGTAATGCCCATCTAGATCCTGTTTGGTTATGGGAATGGGAGGAAGGAGCGGCCGAGGCTCTTTCAACTTTCCGAACAGCTGCTCAACTTTGCGAAGAATTTGAGGAATTTGTGTTTAACCATAATGAGGCTGTTCTGTACAAGTGGGTCGAAAGTTATGAGCCTGCACTTTTTAGAAAGATTCAGCAGCTTGTTAAGAAAAGGAAATGGCATATCATGGGTGGATGGTATTTGCAGCCTGACTGTAATATGCCGAGCGGAGAGTCTTTTATACGGCACATTCTTGTCGGAAAGAATTATTTCAAGAAAAAATTTGGAGTGGAACCAAAAACGGCCATAAATTTAGATCCCTTCGGGCATACGCGGGGACTTGTGCAAATATTGAAGAAATCGGGCTATACTTCATATCTTTTCTGCAGGCCCGGGACCAAAGAGTGCAAACTACCGGCGGATGATTTTGCCTGGATTGGATACGATGGTTCCAAAATCCTCGCGCATCGTGCCAGGCACCATTACAATTCACAAAAAGGCAAGGCTGCCCAACGGGTCAAGAAATGGATGACGGAAAACCCGGAACAGGATACAGGCATGCTGCTCTGGGGTATCGGGGACCATGGGGGCGGACCTTCCAGGGAAGACCTTGAACAACTCCGTGAACTTATAAAGGAGAGGTCCGGATGGAATGTGCGCCACGCAGTCCCAGAAGACTATTTTGAAATATTGAGTCAAAAGATGGACAAACTTCCCCATCATACTAAGGACCTCAATCCCTGGGCTGTTGGTTGTTATTCAAGCATGGCTCTTCTCAAGCAAAGACACCGGGCGCTTGAGAATTCTTATTTTCTAACGGAAAAAATGGTCACCCATGCCGCATTACAGGAATTAATGGATTACCCAAAGAAAGATCTGGATGAAGCCCTGGAAGACCTCCTCTTCTGCGAATTTCATGATATTCTTCCGGGTTCCTGTATTCCCCAGGTCGAAACACATGCCCTACAGAGAATGAGCCATGGCTTGGAAATCCTTTCGCGCCTTAAAACTAAAGCATTTTTTTCTCTGCTCAGCGGTCAGTCTCAACCTGAGGAGGAAGAATTTCCTGTTTTTATCTATAATCCCCACCCATATCCTGTGATTGAAACGATTATCTGCGAGTTTCAGCCCGCCGAGCCAAATTTTGACCGAGGCATTGTTACAATTCCAGAGGTAAAAGACAATCAAGGGAAAATTGTTCCCTGTCAAATGGAAAAGGAAAGCAGCAACCTCTCTTTAGATTGGCGGAAAAGAGTGGTATTTCATGCTGAATTAAAACCCGCCCAGATGAACCGTTTTTCCTGTAGAATGAAAGAAGGAAAATCTGCGCTAAAAATCCGCAAACAAGATGAAACCCTTATGATCTTTCAATCCCATACAGCAGAGATTGCTATCAATGCCAAGACAGGATTGATGGAAAGCTACAAGGTAAATGGGATTGATCTTCTCAAGCCTAACTCGTTTCGTCCCCTTGTTATAGAGGACTCTCCTGATCCTTGGGGAATGAAGGTGCGTTCTTTCAGGAAGGTCGAAGGGTCATTTAATCTTATGTCAAAGCGGGAGAGCGCCAGGTTTGACGGTGTGTCATCAGCTGATTTGGAGCCTGTGCGGATCATAGAGGATGGCCAGGTGCGAACAGTTGTTGAAGCGTTATTCAAATATAATGATTCGTTCATTTGTCAGCGTTATAAGATCCCTAAAGAAGGAAGTGAATTTGGGGTGGAACTCCGTGTGTTCTGGAATGAAAAAGACCGAATGCTTAAACTCTCAGTGCCAACCCCTTTTCAGAATGGTAGCTGCAAAGGTCAGGTGGCGTATGGCGTGGAGAATTTCAGTAAAGAGGGAGAGGAACTGGTTGCCCAAAAATGGGTTGGGGTTACATCATCTGACAGAAAATGCGCGCTGACAGTCATCAATAGCGGAACATATGGTTTTGATTTTGCCGATGGCGAGCTCCGCCTTTCGCTTTTACGTTCTCCTGCTTACTCAGCTGATACTGTAAATGAGTCCATGTCACTCGTCCATCAAGACCGGTTTGAGCCTCGAATGGATCAAGGCGAGAGAATTTTTCGTTACTGGATAAATGGAGGCCAGGCTGCTGAGAGATTCTCAAAAGTCGACCGGGAAGCTCTTGTAAAAAATGAAACTCCTGTGGTGCTTTCCTGCTTTCCACCGGGAAAAGGGAAAAACCCTTTTCCTGGTATTACTTTAGATGATGCTGTGGTTCAGGTTACGGCAGTCAAGATGGCAGAAGAAAGCAACTGGCTGATCATGCGCCTTTTTGAACCAACAGGTAAAGCACGAGAAACTGTTGTTATAATACCTTTTTTAAAACTTAAATTAGATGTTTCTCTCAAAGGGTTTGAAATTAAAACTCTGGCCGTGGATCTGGCAACGAAGGAAGTTTTTGAGACAGACCTTATGGAAAGAAAACTCAAAGCCAAGTAAGGAGTGAGGAGTGAGGAGTAAGGAGTAAGATGGAAAGGAGTATGAATAGATAATGGAAGGTAAAGGAAAGAAACCGGTTTCTATAGTTATGGTTGGCATTGGAGGAATGGGCCAATATCACCTGAAGACTCTGTTGGAAGGATTTCCTACTCAGGAGATAGACCTTCGGGCGGCAATTGATCCCTTTCCGGAAAGATCTGAGTATGTACATGAATTAGAAACTCGAGGAATTGTTATCTATCGTACATTAAGAGAATTTTATGAAGGCGGTCAATCTGCAGATCTTGTCCTTATATCTTCTCCTATTCATTATCATGTTCCCCAAACTTGTGAGGCGCTCCGGCATGGGAGCCATGTGCTGTGCGAGAAACCCATGGGAGCAACGGTCCAAGAAGCCGAGCAAATGATCCAGACAAAGGATACTGCCCGCCGTTGGGTCATGATCGGTTACCAATGGTCCTATTCTGATGCGATTCAAGCGCTGAAGAGAGATATTGGTCTAGGGCTGTTGGGGAACCCAGTTAGATTGAAAACGCTCTGTCTTTGGCCGAGAGATGAGAGCTACTATAAAAGAAACAATTGGGCGGGTAGGAAGAAGGATGATAAAGGCAGCTGGATTTTGGACAGCCCGGCCAATAATGCGATGGCGCATTTTTTGCATAATCTTTTTTATGTTTTGGGTGAAAAGGTTGATACAAGTGCTCTGCCTATGGAAGTTACAGCAGAGCTTTACAGAGCCTATCCCATCGAAAATTTCGACTCAATTGCCTGCCGCGTGTTTACAGATGAAGGTGTGGAACTTTTGTTTTATGCTTCACATGCAATACCTCAGGATCAAGGCCCTATGTTTTCCTTTGAGTTTGAACAGGCTACGGTCTTTTTTGGGGAATTTAAGGATGATATTATTGCGAAGGATAGCCTGGGAAATGAGAAGCATTATGGTTCGCCAGAAGTAGACCTTCAATTCCGGAAGCTTTTAGAGGCAGTTGCTGCGGTTAGAGAACCGAGCCCTATTATCATTTGCGGCCCAGAAGCTGCATTTTCACAAACACTGTGTGTGAATGGTATTCAAGAATCGGCTCCTGAGATTGTGTCGTTTCCGGAATCAATGATTCAAGATGATGTGAAGAATAGACAGCGCTGGGTAAAAGGCCTTGCTGAAGCTTTTTATGATTGCTACAAGAAAGGAATTCTTCCCAGTGAGGCAAGCTTTTCCTGGGCTCGCCGTGGAAGGGCATTCGACCTCCGCAATTATCGCTTTTTTCCAGGTGGGATTTCCCCCAAAGCTTAGGAGTTACACTAATCATGGAATCTCGGAAACTTGTTCAGAAGACGTTAACCTTCGATTCGCCAGAAAGAATTCCCCGCCAGGTTTGGATTTTACCTTGGGCAGAGAAACATTATCCGGAATCTGTCCATTGGCTGCATAATATCTATCCTGATGATATTGTGCCGGCACCTGCAGTTTATAAGGAGTCCTTGGGAACAGTAGGTGACCGATACGGTTTTGGAACATATATTGATGAATGGGGATGCGTTTTTAACAACTCCCAGAGCGGGATCATCGGGATCGTTCGAGAGCCTCTTGTTGCCAATTGGAAAGATCTCGATAAATTTAATGCGCCAGAATCTGTTCTCAGCCTTGACCGAGAAGAAGTTAATGCATTCTGCAAAAAAAGCGATCAATTTGTCATAGCTGGAACTGTCCAGAGACCATTTGAGAGATTTCAATTCATCCGGACTATGGAACAGGGCCTTATTGACCTGATGGAACAGCCTCCTGAACTCTTTGTGCTGCTAGACCGAATTCACGATCTGTACCGAAAAGAAGTTGAAGTTTGGGCAAGGACCGATGTGGATGCAATATCCCTGATGGATGATTGGGGGGCGCAGAATGCCATGATAACCTCTCCAGATATCTTCCGCCGAATATTTAAACCCATGTATCGGGAATACGTAGAGATTGCCCGCCATTATGGGAAATATGTATTTATGCATTCTGATGGATACATCATGAATATCATTCCCGACTTGATTGAGATTGGAATCGATGCCCTGAACAGCCAGATTTTCTGCATGGGCGTTAAGGAACTTGGCGAATTGTGCCGCGGGGAGATTACTTTTTGGGGAGAAATCGATCGGCAGCAGCTCTTGTCATATGGATCGAGAGAAGATATTGTACAGGCAGTTCACGAGGTGTGGCACGGACTATATGCGGAAGGGGGTGTCATTGCCCAGTGTGAGTTCGGCCTCGAAGCGAAACCCGAAAATATTTTTACTGTGTTCGAAACCTGGGACTCTTTAAGCGAATCGATGAGGAAGGAGTAAACATGAAAAAAGATGTAGTAAGTGTGGACCTCGACGGAACCAAGGTGGAAGCCTATCTGTTGGATAGCGACAGGAACCCGCTAGTGTCCTGTCATCTATGTGATGTCGCAAAGATGACCGTCATTCCCGCGGAAGCGGGAATCCAGAAGCCTGAAGTAGCCAGAAATACTGGATTCCCGCCTCCGCGGGAATGACGAGTGCCTGATACGATACTTCACGCATGACAGGACACTAGCCTGAGCTTTACGGAACAGACAGAACAGACTCTATTAGGAGGTAAAGATGAAGGTCAGAGAGGTTTTTCAGCAAATCCGTCAGGTCCGGATTCCTCAAAAAGGGTATCCTGTCGAAGAAACCGTTGCCAAGGAACTTATTGGTTCGCTGAATATTAATGCAGAAATTAAAACTGTGGACCCCTCCGATATGAAATCTGAAGCAGGAATCGCTTATATTGCTGTGGGGACTGAAGACTTAAAAAAATTGTTATTGCAGCGAGGAGCTAAGCTGCCTTCCAATAAGGAATGGGTATTTTTCGGCATTGATGAAAGCAAGTGCTGTTGGATACTAAGCTCGAAACCTTATTTTCTATACGCAGGATTTTCTTTTGTCCTGGAGAATATGATTGAAAACGATGCTTCCAATTTAAAGCAATGGATACGGGAAATGACTTTCTCAATCGAGAAATCGACTTTTGATATTTTTCTCACCCAATATGCTCGATTCATCCGCAATTTTAATCGTGAAGAGTACATTCGTGAATATGCAAGATTGGGTTTTACGCATATAGAGGTAAATGCTTTGGCCTTTGCTTTCCCTTATGAAAAAGGGGTGTCCGGAGAATTTTATCCTGACTTTTATACTTATTGCCCCGCTCTTGATCAGTTCGTAGAAAGTCGCTTGAATAGAGGAATTTATCCTCAGGATTATTTACAGGCTAACCTTGATTGCTTGAAAGATAATACGCACCTGGTGCTTCAATACGGCCTTGTGCCTGGCCTGCTTTGCTTTGAACCCCGTTCGGTTCCTGAAACCATGTTCCAGAAATATCCAACCTTAAGGGGTGCACGAGTCGACCACCCTTTTCGAAGTTTTAAACCCAGATTTAATCTTTCCATCGTTCATCCTGTGGTGCAAAAACATTATGTTGAACTCATGAATAACCTTCTCAGGGAAGTGCCAGAACTCGAATTCCTAACCATCTGGTCCAATGACAGTGGGGCTGGCTTTGAACATACAAAATCCTTGTATGTCGGAAGGAATGGAGGGGCTTACCTTATCCGGGAATGGAAAGATGACAAGGAAATTGCAAAAGCCGCCGCCGCAAATGTTATCAATTTCTTCAGGTTGTTACGTGATGAAGCCTCCCGTACAAATCCGAGATTCCGTGTGATCACACGTTTGGAATCCTTTTACGGGGAACGTCAATACTTATGGAGTGAACTAAGAGATAGAATCGATGTGGAAGTGAACTCCCTTTTAGTCAGAGGATGGGAAAATAATTATCCACATCCCAGATACTCTGATGTCAAAGTTTTGGGATCAGCTTTTCATAACACCCTCTGGGACAAGGAGAAGGAAGCAGCGGAGGAGCTCGAAACACGCAAGAGCCACAGCTTCTTCTACCATTCCTTCGGTGCATATACCAATCATGAACCTCTGCTTGGAATTCCTTTCCCATGGTTAACTTATGAGAAACTTCGAGCTTGCCATTGCTTGGGCATCTACACTTTAGCTCATTTGGGAGGCATCCATCCTCCAGATAAAGTTCCTTACCCTGTGAATCAGGAAGTATTTCGGCTCTTTCAATTCGATCCTGCACTGGATATTGATCAGGCGATATTGAGTATAGCTGTACGGTATACAGGTCAGCACTATGCCGGAGATTTGGTAAAAGGATGGCGAATGGTTGAGCAGGCGATCCGTAGTTTTCTGCCGCTTTCCATCTATACTCATTATGGTGTTGTGTGGCAAAGGCTGTTTGTGCGGCCGCTTGTTCCAGATATCGGCCGGATTCCTGAGGAAGAACGCACGTATTATGAAAAATATATGTGTACATCCATTCATAACCCCAACCGGATTGATCTGGCCAAGGATGTCCTTTTTGAGCTTATTTCCAGAGATTATGCTCACAAGGCATTCAATCGGATCGATGATAATGTCTGGGGGCCTTTGGATTCTGCGATTGACCTGTTTAAAGAGAAAAAGGATGATGCCGGCCGGTCAGGAAATTCCCAGGCTATCCGGGTTTTCGAGGACCAGTATTTCAGGATCCGGGCTCTCCGTTGCCTTTATAAGACCTTGCGCAATACAACTGTATGGATATATGCCGTTCATAAGTATTTAGATACACATGATCCTTCAGATAGGGCTTTTTGCCGGAAGCTTTTGAATGAGATGATTGAGGAGGAAATCCAGAACAGCATAGAACTTATGGAGTTATGGAAAACTGCTCCTGTTGAATGGATGATTATTTCAGAGAATGGAGAATCGCCCTTCATCTATGGGGAAAACTTTGCAAAACTTCTGGAGAAGAAAATAGCATTGATGAAAAGGCATAAAAAGGATGAGCCTTT
>JAUWMC010000025.1 GCA_030613375.1 Microcaldota archaeon | reverse complement strand
ATTCCTGGGAGGCATTAAACATATGCCTTTCGCAGAATTCTTCCTGCTTTCCTTCATTCCACTGGGAAACCGGGCGAATGTAACCAACAACCCTGGAGTAAACCTCACAAGGGACCCTCTTCTTTTCAAGTTCTTCTAGTCGTTCTTCCATTTCAAACACATCCTTCACAGTTTGCCTTCATGCGCAGTGCGCCTGCATACCCTATATTCTCATCGCATTTGGGGCAGTATTTGTGCTCCCCAGGGAGATATCCGTGCACAGGGCACACGCTAAATGTTGGCGTTAAAGTGAAATAGGGGAGGTGAAAATTCTCCGCAATTGTTTTTACCAGCTTGGCTGCAACCTTCCAGTCATAAAGCCTCTCCCCTAAAAATGCGTGGAATACTGTTCCACCAGTATACTTGGTTTGGAGGGTGTCTTGTACTTCCAGCGCATCAAAAATATCTATTGGAGTGGCTACATTAAGCTGGGAGGAGTTTGTATAGTAAGGAGGTGCATTGTGTTCCTTATACCCATCTTCGTTTGCAACCAGTATGTTTGGGTAGCGGGACTTGTCCAGCCTCGCAAGCCTATAAGTGGTCCCTTCTCCAGGGGTTGCTTCAAGGTTGTATACATTACCTGTTTCCTGCTGGTACTGGGAAAGCTTGTCCCGCATGAAATCAAGCACTTTTTCCGCGAACTTCTCCCCTTCTTCACTGAGAAGATCTGTGTCCATAAAGTTGAGTACTGATTCGTTCATTCCAATAAGCCCAATAGTTCCAAAGTGATTTTTCCAGTATTCTCCATTTGCTTTTCTTATGTGGCGAAGATAGAATTTAGTATAGGGGTAGAGGCCACGCTCAGTAAAGGTTTCGAGTATTTTTCTCTTTGCTTCGAGGCTTTGATATGCCATGTCCATAAGTTTTCCAAGCTTCTGGAAATACTGCTCTTCATCCTTTGCAATATATCCAATGCGGGGCAGGTTTATTGTAACTACGCCTATGGAGCCGGTGAGGGGATTTGCGCCAAAAAGGCCACCACCCCTCTTGCGAAGTTCGCGGTTGTCCAAGCGGAGCCTGCAGCACATTGAACGCGCATCATCTGGACTCATATCGCTGTTTATGAAATTAGAAAAATAGGGGATTCCATATTTTGAAGTCATTTCAAAAATTCCCTTTGAAGTGTCTGATTCCCAATCAAAATCTTTTGTGATATTGTAGGTGGGAATTGGAAAAGTGAATACCCTTCCGGATGCGTCTCCTTCAACCATTACTTCAGTAAAAACACGGTTCAAGAGGTCCATTTCCTTTTGAAAATCCCCGTAAGTTTCCTTCATGGGTTTTCCCCCAATTATTACAGGCTGGTCCTTGAGGAAATCCGGTGGGATAAGATCCATGGTGATGTTGCTAAATGGAGTTTGGAACCCTACTCTTGTGGGAACATTCATGTTGAATAAGAACTCCTGCATTTCCTGCTTTACCTCAGTATGGTCCAAGTTATCATAACGGATGAAAGGCGCAAGGTATGTGTCGAAATTGGAAAAAGCTTGTGCGCCTGCTGTTTCTCCCTGGAGTGTGTAGATATAGTTTACGATCTGGCCAAGGGCGGTGCCAAAATGTTTGGGTGGCTTGCTCTCTATTTTGCCGCGTACTCCGGTAAATCCACTTGTGAGGAGATCTTGGAGGTCCCAGCCTACGCAATATGCACCCAAGGTATTGAGATCATGGATGTGAAGATCTCCGTTCTTGTGCGCATCTGCAAGATCGGTTGGGTATATTTTGCTCATCCAATATTGGGAAACAATAATGCTGGAGATGTGGGTATTGAGACCTTGGAGGGAATATGCCATGTTTGCGTTTTCCTTGATTCTCCAATCGTTGTTTTCCAGATAACCATCAATCATTTCGACGTTCTTCATGAGGTGGCCGAGATCTCTAAGCTGGGAGTGCTGGCTCCTGTAAAGAATGTATGCTTTTGCAGTCTTTACATATTTAGTTAGTATGAGCACTTCTTCTACAATATCTTGGATTTGCTCTACCGAAGGGTGCTTTTCACTGTACTTGTTATTTAGGATACTGACTACCTGATCTGTGAGGTTTTCAGCGCGGTCCTTGTCGCCTTCACCGGTTACCCGGAAGGATTTCCAAATCGCATCCCGAATTCTGTTACGGTCAAAAAGGACTACTGTCCCATCTCTCTTCATTATTTGGTAAAGATTATTTTCTTCCATCAGAGCCACCCTTTCTTAGTTTGTCTATTGTTTCTTCAAATGCTGCCAAGTCTCCAAAGTCTTTGTAGACTGAGGCAAAGCGGATGTATGCGATTGAGTCCAGTTTCCTAAGATTCTGCATTACAAGGTTTCCGATTCTAGAACTCTTGATTTCTATTGAGTCTTCGTTTCGGAGCTTTGCTTCGATCTGGTCCACAGTCTCCTCAATTTGGGAGAGGGAAATAGGGCGCTTTTCACATGCCTTCCTTATGCTCAATCTAAGTTTTTCTGAGTTGAAGGGCTGCCTGGATCCATTTTTCTTTATAACATAAAGTTCTGCGTATTCCACACGCTCAAAGGTAGTGAAGCGCTTTTCACATTTCTCGCATTCTCTTCTCCTTCTTATCTGTGCTTCAACCTGCCTAGAATCCACAACTTTTGTATCCTCATTTACGCAATATGGACATTTCATGTTTGGTCGCCTCAGCATGCCCAAAACACAACATATTGTGTTTCATGAGCATATATACTACAAGGGAGTGTATTTTAAAAGAGAGCTTTTTCGACGTGAAGTGCAAAAACACAGTCGTAGCGCTTGGGACACGGAAGGTTTAAAAAGAAGGATTTTGGGACACGGGAGAAAAACTAAACCCCGTGCCCAATGAGCCCACCTGTTCCACTTACCCCCTCGCCCAATTTCTTCAGGTTTTCGGGAGTACGGTCCGTATCTTTATAGGGAATAAGAGATTTGGGGCTGCCCCTGTCTTCTCCCATCATCCATTCCAAGTATACTTGTGCATCCATCCTCTGCTCGATTTCCTGCCAAATGGAATTTGCCGCATTTCCGAGACATTCCCTCAGCATGCACGCATCATCTTTCCATTACCTTCTCAAGAGATGCATTCGGTTCACATTCCTCGCAACTACCTTGAGGCGTATGAGATAGAAACTGTTTTTAAATGTCTTTACCTTTTTCTGGCTAATTTGTATGCGCGATGAGCCATGTTGTTTTTGATTCTTCTTACACTCTCTCCTTTGCCAAGGGTTCCAAGGACCCTCATCTGTTTCTTGAGTTCCGTGATTGAAGTTACAGGAAAATCGCTTCCGTGCACAATCTTGTCCCTGAACAGTAATTTTCCCTTTTCTCCATAGCGCACAGGGTCATTCAGCCTCATTGCGATACTATCGAAGGCAAGTTCAGAGCGGGAAGTGAAATCCACTTCCGTTTCGCTCTTTTCTTCTCCATAATTGCCGTCGGTTGGAGCGCTGTACATAAGGCCTCCAATGTCTCCATAAATATTGGGATGGTCAAGAAGAAGCTGGATTGCGTTTAGCAAATGGCGTACAACTTTATTCCGATTGAGCCAATACCTCTCAACAACCTTGTCAGGAGTTCCCATATGAGAAAGCAGGATATCGATATTTGAGTATTTTGATGCATGCTTTTCCATGTGGATTGGGTCTGATGCATCTATATCCAGGATTCCATCCTCAAGAGTGCAAGGGCCCCCCTGAAATACTCCTGTGTGAGTTACAAGTAAAGCTCCGTGTTCATTCAGCACCTTGAATACATCATCCGGAATTCTACCCAAATGGACTTGCTGGAGTAACGGGTGGAGTTTTACAACCGGACGGTATCCATATTTTTCTGCTGCAGGGGTGAGGGTTTCGAGATTCTTTGCCATCATCCTGTGATCAAGGTTGAGTGGGGCGGTTGGAATGATGTCTGACCTGAGGCCAGTGAGTTGTTTTGAGAAGAAGAGGTCTCCTTTGAGTGATATTTTGGCTGAAGTTATTGTATCGCTCTGGAATGCCTCCATTGCACGTATTGTTTCCTCCATTGTAAAGCAAGAGGGAGTTCCAATTGTAAGGAATGTGAGTACATCTGGATAATTATCATCCATTACTGCGTGGTATAGGGCATCTATAATATGGGGAACTGTAGGGAGATCTGCTTGGTGGAAATTGTCAATGATGTCAAAGAGGCAATCCTGGCTGCAGCCCTCCTTGGTTTTTGCATCTACGAATTCTTCGGTGGAAACTCCCCTGTACTCGCTTGAAACCCAAGAGTCAGTTACTGTTCCTGCTTTCAAGTCTTCTTCATTGGTAGACTTGACTGCGTGAAGGTGGAGGTCTGCCATGGGCTCAAACAAGGGAGTAGAAACGTCGTCTTTTACTGGCTCTAGCATCTGTATTATTTAACACAAAAAACTATTTAAAGACACTACTTGAGCACTTTGCCGGTTTTCAGATACCAAAGATAAAGATCTAATGCTGCAAGAGAAAGTTTGAACCTGAATGCAACAAGGCGCAAGATGTTTTCGTAGGTAAGGTACTGGACACGGGTGAGGGATTTAGGCACTTCGGAAATCAGGTCGTTTTCGTGCATTGTACGTAAAATGTGGCGGTCAAGAATTGCAACATCAGTGTATCCCACGTTGCGGAGGAAGTGGGATGCTTCTTTATAGCCCAATCCTTTTATATTTTCCACGAGCCATTCGCGGGCTTTGCGAGTATCCTTCTTTGCAAGCTTATGGATTCTTTTTTTGAGGCCTTTCCTATTATTACGGGCTTCTACAATGTATTCGGCGCGCTTGTTGAAAAATCGGTATCCTAGTTTCTTGAGCGCGGCTGAAAGCTCCTTTTGCGGGAGTGTTTCAAACCCATCTCCGATTTTGGTCTGGACTTCGATTCCTTTTTTCGCGGAGGAGTTGGCGGTGAGAAGACAAAAACAGAGCTCCGAAAACCACTGATCGCCTTCGAGGGAGTGCAGGACCTTGAATTCCTCCAGCCTTTCCTTTATCTCTACAGATATGGGGGAGATTTTAAGGTCTACTAAAGCATCTGAAAGAGATTCAGCCATGAATAATAGTTGGGGGGAAGTTTTTTAAGCCCCAACGTCAAAGAGTAAGCTTGGTTGGGATTATGGAAAAAAAAATAAAGTTAGGGATATTTCTGATTCTCTTTGGTGTGCTTTCGCTTATATTTTACAATATAGACCTTACTTATGTTGTGGGTTCAGAAGACCAGAGCTTCAGCCTTTTCCAGTTTATAGGGCCGGTAAGTGCTGGGTTTGTGAGCCCAATACTTGCAATTTTCATGATATTGGGTGTAGAGGTTATACAGAAGGTGCTCATAAATGATTTTACATTCAGTGCTTTTTCTTTTGCAAGGTTTTTCCCGATGCTGGCTGCAGCATATTACTTTGGAGTAGTAAAGAAAGATAAGAGGTTCGGGATTGCACTTCCTGTTTTGGGGATGCTGTTATTCTGGATGCACCCGATTGGGGCTGAAGCATGGGGGTATGCACTTCTTTGGCTGATACCTATTGTTGCTACGGTGTTTGCGAAGCAGCACTTGCTTTTGAGGAGCCTTGGAGCAACATTCCAGGCGCACGTGGTGGGTTCCGTGGCATTTCTATATACTATAGGGATGCCTGCGGGGGCATGGTGGGCGCTTATACCCATAGTGCTAGTTGAGAGGGGAATGTTCGCTGCAGGGATTTCAATTACCTATATAACGTTTAGCAGTGTATTGGAGTATGTTGCGCAGATGCTCAAATGGAACATAGGGTTCCTGAATCTGGATGGAAAGTTTGTGTCGCATGCGCACCACCACAAAGAGGAAGATTGAATGAAGAAAGTGTTTGGCATTCCAATGGAAAAGAAGAAGGAGCTTACTACTATTCTGGAAGCTGACCCCTATGTAAAGGGGAGTTTTGCAATGATGGGCTACAAGCTCAAGGAGGGAAACCAGGTAGGTGGGGATGAAAGTACCATTTACCTGTACATTTCCGGGGATGATGACAAGGTTAAGGGAGCAGAGGAAAAACTGAAAGAAATGCTTGTGGATGTGCCCGAAGAGATTGAAAACAAGATCATTACTGTAATTGCTGAAGAAGAGGATAAAGCAGCAAGCGGAATGGGAGACATTTTCGGCTGAGGATATGGCTGGGGAGAAGAAAATACCTAGAGGAGTACCTTCTTCTGAGTCAGTTTACCTTCCCCCGCACAACAGCCCTGAATTAAGGAGTTTCCAAGATAAGGAAGAGAACCCTACTCGGAATCTTTGGAATCTAGAAGAAGTAGTTAATTTTGTATTTTCTAAGAAGTATCAGCCCAAATATTATGAGATTGCTGTTGCATTCCTTGGGGTGCTTTCCAAGAAGCTTCAGATGGAAGGAGCAGATATAGGAAAATTCCTTTCCGAGAAGGGGATTTCCAAAGCTACTTTCTATAATCGTGTTTTACCTAGATTGAGAAGAGTGGGGATGATTAAGGTTGAAAGGGAAACGGTTGTGGCGCGCGAGAGCATGCGCAAGTATAGACCGATGAAGGTGTCCTTAAGCAAAACCTTTGGAAACTATTTCATGAAGATAGGAGACTCCTGGCTTGCATCTGTGGATGATGCAAGAAGTCGGAAAAGAGACTGAGAATGGCAGGGATTAAGATAAACTGGATTGAGGTTATTCTTTTCATTTTCTGCATTGTTTTGCTTGTGATGAGTTTTGTGCAGTTTAAGGATGCGGAAGCGTTTAGGGCAGGAAATGCTGCACTTGTGGAAGAGCTTGAAGAAACTAAAGTTGAACTTGAGAAAGGGCGGGAGTCAGTTAAATTTGAAGGGAACCGGATTGATGGGCTAAAGCTGGAGATGGAGCAGAAGGATTCTGCATTAGAGGGGAAGATCGAGGGGGTTGTGGTTGGTTTGGAGGCCACTAAGGTGAGGGTTACCAGCATAGAAGAGACCTTTGAGCAGTTCCAGGAAGAATATATAGAATTGCAGGAACAGTATGAAGAGAAAGCTGCAGAATATGAGCTGCTTATGAGCAATATTAAGGAGTTTGAACTGGGCCTGCAGGAGAAAATGTACTGGTATACTGCAAATGCGGATTTTGGGGGAGAGACTAAAGGCTTTCTTTCCGGGGCAGATAATTGTATTGAGGAGGGGGGAGTATTGAATATGCCGTGTGTTGCCCATGAACTGGAGGAAAGGGGTTATGAATACAGGAGCGAGGGAAAAGATTACATCAAGTCACTGGATGAGTTTGAGAAGGATGATGGAGGGGATTGTGAGGACTGGTCCATATTTGTAAAGGCAATAATAAACGAGATGGTTGAGCAGGAGGGGGTCACAGAGCTCAGGGTTGTGAATTTCGGTTCTGTGGGATATTTTGAAGTGTATACTGATGATGGAGTTACGTATTACTATTCTCATGGGGACAAGAACGTGAAGGTTGAGGATTTGCAGGTTGCGTGCTTCCCGGTTGGGGGAGGGTATGGGCACTGCGCATTAGTTTCCGAAGACATTATTTTTGAGCCGCAGGATGGCTCGTTTATTGCACATGCATATTGGGATGATGAGGGCAGCTACCTGATTAGGGGAGGGGGATTCGTTGAGGTTCTTATAGATAATGAAGATATCCATGTGGATACGGAAGAAGGGTGGGTATCTTATGCTGATTTTATTGAAGAGATAGAGCTAATTCTGGAGAAATAGAAAAATAAAGTAAAAGAGTAAAAGAAAAGAAGAAACCGGATTAGTCCGGCTCTACAATTATCCTGTCTATTCCCCAATCAGTGAAGCGTATGTCCACCTGGTAGTCTATCCCGTCCAGCTCTACAGTGTCTCCATCTTCAAGATCGTAGTTATCTCCATCGAAATCTATGGAGAGCACTCCTCCAGCTACATCCACCTCATCGATGTCTGTCAGCTCTCCGAGCATCCTGAAACTTTCGCCTTCCATAGGTACACTCAGAGGCGGGTAGAACAATGAGGTTTCCTGCTCTACTTCCTTGTCCACTTCGCATCCGGAACCTGTGTATTCTGTACCTTCCTGCACAAAGTACTGGACTGCATTGAAGTCCTCACCAGTAGAGATCTCCACAAAGAAATCAGTGTCGTCCACTACATCCAGATCAAGGTCAAGGTCTTCACCACAGATGTCCTGGCTAGTATCCCCAAGCCCAACGCCCTCATCATCGCAGACCTCATCATTGTCAAGGTAATCTTCGTAGTTTGCGTAAAGCGCAAAGACTGCACTCTCATTATCAGGAACTTCAACTAGTTCAAGCATGAATCTGTCGCTTCCGACTTCCACTTCAACAAGATCGCCTTCATAAAGAGTAATTTCGTTGTCGCTGAAAAGTTCGTAGCGTACAGGGGTTTCATCCAGGTTTGTTTCTTCACATTCTGTTTCAATGCATTTTCCTCCTGCGCACTCATAGCCAATTCCACATACTAGAGTTTTGGTCTTGACTTCATCTCCATCGCAGTAATATTCAACTACTGTTGCATCACTATAACAGCTGTCCATGTAGGTTTCATCTTCAAATGTTGTAGTACCTAAAGTGAACTTGTCCTGGCCATCTGAATCCTCACAGGTTTCCTTCTCTATACAGGCGCCTTCAACACAATGCTCATCCGTGCCGCAGTCTATGTTCTTGCTCTTTACAAGCCCTGCTTCACAGTAGTATTCCTTTACTGTGTTCGGGTCGTAGCAGGCATCTTCCTGGATAACGTCACCCTTGGTTACTGTTCCTGCTTGTGAAGTGTCCTGTCCCTCATCTGAATCTTCACATTCATGCTCAACGCATGCACCGTCAACACATTTTTCGTTGGCCTGGCAGTCAATTGTTTCAGATTCAATTGCACCAGCCTTGCAGTAATATTCTATAAGAGTTGTTTCATCTTCACATGTATCTGTTTCCTCTTCTGTTCCCGAAGAGGTTGTTCCCTTCTCCCCTGGCTTTATTCCATCATCGGAATCATCGCACGGGGCAATATCACAAAGCCCGTTCGTGCAAAGGTATCCTATAGGACATGGGAGTTCCATTGAGGAAATTACGCCTCCATCACAGTAGTATTCTACAACTGTATTCTTATCTTTGCAGAAATCATCCTTATATGCACCATCCGGACCTAGAACGCTTCCTGCAACAAAGATGTCCTTTCCCCCATCTCCATCAGAGCATTCTGTAGAGGGAGGGGAAGTGCACGGGCCATCGTGGGCAATATTCACTCCGGCTTTATGTGCAAAGCACGGATTTGTGTAGGTCTCTCCATCGAGTCCGCAAACCAACTGCTCCTCGTCCGGGCATGCCTGGGTGGTTCCTCCTTCAGAACCGGGGCACCCCACGAGCAGCAAACCCAAAACAAACAGGGAAACTATTAGATACTGTCTCATGGACGTAAATCTGAAGCAAAATTTATAAGGATTGGGTTAATGCGATTAGAAAATAAAGAAAAGAGAGGGTTGAACCCTCTAGTTCAATTCCAGCCAGAAGTAATAGGTTTCATACTGGCTTGTGGTTTCGTTGGTTGCAACAAGAAGCTGGAAGTCTCCAGTTCCACTATTGAACAGTGTTTGGTTATCCTGTATATCTACACAGAATGCAACGTCTGCCGGGAGTGTGCCTCCACCATCATCGAATGCACAGGTCTCGAATCCGCTTCCACCCAAGGTGGTTACTGCAGTAGTTGCAGCCGGAGTAACTCCTGCGATGGTCATTGTACAGACACCATCTGCAAAGGTATTTGTTCCGCTGTCTGTGTCACCTACAGTAAAGCCCCAAACTGAATCGATTGTTGCGTTTGACAAGGTAGCTAAACCTGCCCAGTTGAAACCAGTGCCTGCAATTGCACAAACTTTTCCTCCGTCCGCAGGCGTCCATGCCCAGTTATAGAAGAGATTTGTGTAAGTAGTTTCTGCAAGCACTATTTCACCAGTAACGTTACCATAATAACCTGCCCACTTTTCAGTTGACACGTTTGAGTAAAGGTCTCCACCGGTAACATTACCTCCTTCTGTCACGTGGCTTGCTCCGGCCCCAGGGTCATATTTGCCGGTGCTAATTACATTCCAGTTTTCGGCTGGCTGTACTGCAAAGGCAAATCCTGCAATAAGAAGCAGGGCAAGCACCATACTTGAATATTTCATGTATATACACCTTTTAGTTAACTGTGTCCATAACAGTACTAAGCTTTTTAAATGTTCGGCTCAAGTTTCAAAGTATGAAAGTGTGGATTCTGGCATTACTGGTAATATCAATGGGATTCAGCATTGTTATTGTCAACTCTATGGATGGAAGGGATGTTGTTTCAGCTGTTTATTATGGGGCAGTTAACGAGGAAAAAGTGGTTTTTGTGCCCCCCATGTATTCCGAAAATATATTGTATGGAAAGATAGGGAGTAACCAGGAAGTGGTCCTAATAGAATCGGAAGAAAACCCGATAATTGTAGGCATGAAGAATGCACTTGAGAACAAGGGGAACACAGTAATTTTGATAAGCTCGGTAGATCCATACGAAACAAACATTAATCTTGCAGAAAGCAGCGGGGCGAAGAGCTTTGTGCTGGTAGACCCGGTTTATGGATACAATACTGTTTCAATGCTTGCATATGCAAAGGAAAGGGGGATGTACCTTCTATTTGTGGACAAGGATGCCCTGGATGATGTTGTGGAGTTCCTTGATGGAAAGAACCCGGAGGAAGTGCTTATCTATGGGTACATGGATGAGGAAGTGAAGCTTGCCCTTGGGGAAAGGGGAATAGTATATAATGAGATAAATAATGGGGACAAGTTCCTGGACAATATTGAGATAGTTGAGGAATACTTTAAGCTCACCCCTTCAAAAAAGCAGGTTATTCTTACTGACGGGAATGCGTTCGAGGATACCATTATTGCGGCAAATGACCCTGTGGTGCTTGTTAGCCCGATTATTGCTACGGATACATATAACTTCGTAAAACAAAACGTGGAAAGCGGGCAGATTTCCGTGGGCCTTGTTGTGGATGCGGAGTATGCGCAAACCGCATATGACCTTAAAACTACTATAAATACCGAGCTTGGGGGGGATGTGCTGAGTGTGCTGGTCAAATTTGGGCAGAGCACAGGAGACGGCATTAAGGAGGTGGACTTCTTCCCGCTCAGGGGTCCGATTATCGGCCTGGAAATAAACAAGGCCGAATATAACACTGCTACCGGGATGCTGGAAATAACTTATGGAAATACCGGGAATGTTCCGGAATATGTGAAAAGCCAGATTATGCTTTTTGTGGATGATGTTTATGTTGGGGCACTCGGAGACGATGAGCCATTCATGATTGGAAGGGAAGAAGTTCTTGGAAGGGGATATAAAACCGAGATTGAGGAGGGAGAGATATTTGTAAACATCACTGCGTTTTACGGCTCTTCCAGGAAATCCACTGAAAATGGGATCCAGGTTTCCCTGAACGCAGGAAGGGTTTCATATACTGATGCATCCCTGCTTGAAGTCAGTGCATTTACACAGGATGCGGAAACAGGAGATGTATTTGTAACTTATGATAATGCCGGGGATTCTGGCGTCTATTTCAGGCCTGATGCGACTGTTGAAATTGGGGGAAAGAGCACTAAGATAAAGAGTGATACGCTTTACCAGCTTGGAGTTGGGGAAGCGGAAATGGTGAAGTTCCCTGGAATCCTTGGTTCTGCTGAAGCTGATGTTGAAGTTGTTGCTGGAGCAGATTATGGTGCGCGCGAGGCATTCATGGAGAAGAGGATTGAGGGGAGCCACATATTTGCAGCTGAGGCGCCTGTTGAGGAAGAGGAGGCAGGGTTTGACATGAACCTGATATTCATACTCCTGATACTAGTGCTTGTTGTTGTGATTCTGTACCTTGTGCTTGGAAGGAAAGGAGAGGAGAAAGAGGAAAAAACGGCAAGGAAAAAGAAGAAGTAGTTTCTTTTTTATTTTCTTATTTATTTCTTTTATTATTTCTAATCCAGTTCTAACCAAAATTCCACCAGATTCCCTCCTTTGTAAGTAGCTAGTGTTTCAGGGACCTTTATCTCATAGTCATTTGAAGCAGTTCCGTTTATTTCCGTAACGAAAACAACGTCCTCATTGTCTGCCGGGTCAAACTGCCCTCCGCCTCCATCCTGGGAGGAATCCCAGGCAATCCCTGTGTAGAACGTATTGAATACACTTGAATTGCTTATCGGGAGGTAATCCACAGCGAGTTCAAAGAGTGTCCAGTTTCTTGTTTCTAGTGGGTTGGAGCCATCGTAGGAATAGGATTCATTTACATCATCCGGATCGGCGGAAATGCCCAATAGGGTATCCAGCTCAGTGAAATCATTTGTGGAATTCTGCTGGGTGGTGTTCCTGCCTAATGCGACAAGGGATGCCCAGTCTATTGTTGCATTTATGCTTACTACATACACTTTTCCGTTCTGGCCATTCCATGCCCAGGAATAGAAAATGTCTGCCGCGTTGGGAGCTAAGAGAAGCGATCCGCTTACGTTTCCATAGAAGTACTGCCAGACATCTGTGCAGCGGAAGGTGCATCCGGAGTGGGAATTTTCTTCCCAGTCGGTCCAGCTATTGCAGGTATTATCTGTGGGGATTATCTCTGGAGAAGAGGCGTTTATTGCATCTATTCCGTTTGAACAGATGTAGTTTGTGTTTACTGTGTTTGTGTGTGAATTGGAATCGAATCGTATTCCCCCTATTGTGTTTTCGGTTATGTTTGTGTTTAGCAGGGTTGTGTAGTTGGAGGATATCTGATAAAGACCGTAGTTGGTGTTGTTGTATGTCCTTGATTCTTCTATCCTTGTGTTGTTTGACGTCCCAATTATGATTCCGTATTGGGAATAGTAAGCATCATTGTTTTCCAGAATAGAATTGTCTGAACTTTCAACATAGAAACCAAATACTGTGTTGTTGTATGCTGTATTGTTTGTGAGGGTGTTGTTGTCTGAACCGGAGTAAAGGTGGAAACCGCCATTTGAGTTGTTATGTGCTGTATTGTTTGTAAGGGTGTTGTTGTTTGAGCTGGAGATTAGGGTGAATCCTTCTTGTGAAACATTGTATGCGGTATTATTTGTGAAAGTGTTATTTGAGCAGGATTCAAGTTGGAAACCAAACCATGAATTGTAGGCTGTGTTGGAGGTAAAAGTATTGTTGGTAGAGCTCAGGAGGTGTGCTCCTTCTTGAGTATTATTTTGTAGGGTGTTGGTTGTGATTGTGTTATTGGTTGAACCCGAGAGGGATATGCCGAACCATGTGTTGTTGTATGCGGTAATATTTCTTATTGTGTCCTGGGAGGTATTGTACAGGTAAGCTCCATACCGGTATCCATTGATTAAAGGGCAGTCCCTGATGGTTACATTTGTGTAATCCTGGGAAGTTGAACCGTTGATTAAAACTCCTGCTGCATTGGCAGTTGCGTTGTTTGTGATGTTGTAGCCTTCACAGCTGAAGTCCACGTTGCTTGAGGCAATTATTATGCATGCGTAATCTACTCCGGTTACTCCTGAAACTGCGTTTGGTGCTCCTTGTGCGTTGTCTATAAGTTTGGTTGTGCCTGGGCTTGTAATTATCTGGCATTGGGTATCTGTAGTAAGGGTAAAGTTGCGGTCTCCACCATCATCATCTGTGTATGCCCAGTCTGCCCAGGCATTTAGGACTACTGGCCATACTCCTCCATTGCCTCCGGTTGTATCATAAGTTCCGTTCCAGTGTTTTGTGGTGTCTCCACCTAAAGTTACCGGGGCTACTATGTTGTAATTTTCCAGGTCTGCTTTTGGGTCTGAAAGCCTGAAGCAGTAGGTTGTGCTCCCTATTGCGGATTCTGTAAACTGGAGGTTGTATTCGAGTTCTGTGAAGTAATCCTGATTTATTGTTAGGAGGTTTGTTCTGTTTGAGGGGTCTTTTACCATGTAACCTGGGGTGAAGGTGGATACTCCTGGGGCGGTTAATAAGTTGGATGTTGCAAGCTGGTTATTGAAGTAGCTTGAATTGGACATGCAGGCTACTGCACTTCCGCATCCATCAGTAGTTGAGGGAACATCAGTAAATGATGCTGAGAGAACATCTTCGCATGTGGATGCTGCCCCTATTGCGGATACCTGCAGGATGTAGTTGTAATCCTGTGCAGGCTCTCCGCTGTTGTTTAAGGAAAATCTTAGGCGTATGTTTTCACTCTTGGATTGGTTTGTTATGTTTGTGTCTTCTGCGGCTTTCCAGGTTGCGGGGAATCTGGTGGAGGTAAAGAGGTCTACTTCAGGAGTTGAAGAGTTTATTGAGAAATCTACCCAATATATGTGTATGTCCTGTCCGGGATTTGAGATGTTTCCTGCTACTGCGCATCCAAGATCAAGTGGAGGATCATCATATGCACTCCACCAGGAGTAATCTGCATCGTAGCCTATTTGGAATCCTACATCATTACCTGAGAATGCGTTTGCCCAGATTGTGAATTCAGTGGTCATTGCATCCAGGTTTGCATACTGCTGGCTGTCATCTATGAATAGGATGTCTCCCCTGTATGAAGGAGGCATAAGGCCCTGCAACCAGTGCTTGGCAAACATCTGGTAGCTGCTGTTGTGCTCAGTAATGTTGCCTTCAAAATTCTGGGCTTGTAGGTCTGTCATCTGGATGTTTTCGTTCATATCACTCACATTACTTGAATTGTACCATTCCCAGTCTAGTCCGAAACCAATTACTGAGCTGTGGTTGCCATATCTGTCTAATACGAGATCAATTAGTTCATTTATGTCTGCGAGTCCGGGTTCCACCTGGAGATATACTGAGATGTTGTTTGCATCAAAGTAATTTAGGTAGCTCTCGTGTTTATCATAATCGAAGAAACTTATGTTAGCAAATGAGCTTCCGTTGCTTGGGAATTCAAGGATGCAGCTTCCGTTATTTGGATCCAGGAACCCGACTATCCATACTGCGGATGCGTTGGAACCTGGGAATCTTACCTGCATGTTTTTTATTGCGCGTGCCCATTCCCAGTCTTCTGGCCAGGGGGAAATGTAAGAATAGTTTGAGGAGCGCAGTCCTGTGTAGGTTGTGTTTCCGTTTCCGCAGGTTCCGCCTGTTGTGTTTTGGCCTCCATCATCGTTTCTCCAGCGGTAGTGGAATTGGGTGACATTTGGAACTACTACTGTGCAGTTTATTGTGAGATTTATTCCTGTTGGGTCTTGTGTTGAATTTACTGTGTAGTTTGTCTGATATAAGCCTGCGGATTGGGCATCGGTTGGGGAGCAGTTAAATTGTACGGATTGGGTTGCTTCATCATTTAGGGCTCCGATTGAAGTTGGGTAGGCGTTCATGAAACTTGTTCCGTTTCCGGTTGTTTCGGTTACGGTTACTGCTGTATTGTCTCCGATTGCAGTAACTGTCAGGTTCATGCTGCTTGTTGTGTTGCGCCGCACATTGGTTATTGCTGCTGCGCTTTGGTTCCAGGTTACACTGTAGTTTGAGACTGTGCAGCCTATTGTGATGTTGTCTCCATCTGAGTCATCTGTGGAATTTACGTTGAAGATTACTTCGTAGTATCCTGGAGTTTCGGAAACTGATGGGGAGCAGTTGAATTGTACGCTTTGGGTTTCTGCATCGTTTAGAGTTCCTATGTTTGTTGGGGAGGCGTTTATTATCAGGGAACCGTTGCCTGAGACGTTTGTAACTAGTACGTTTGTGTTGTCAAGGGTTGCAGTAACAGTTGAGTTTGAGAATTTTGTGTCTCCTCCTACTATGGAACCCAGGTCTATTGAGGAGAGGTTCCAGTTTACGTTCTTTTCGATTGTTTCTTCGGCTCCGAAGAATACGAAACTGCTGGGGGTGTTTGTCATCTGGTAGGTCTGGTTGAGCCAGTTTTCGCTTCTGGAAGTGTTTGAAATTCTTACTTCATCTATAAGGCCGCTGAAGTAGTTTCCTCCGGTTCCGTCAAAGTTGCTTCTTCCTATTGATACGTTTATGCTATTTGTGTGTATGGGTGAACCAGTTGAGGTTTCTTATTCAGAAT
>JAUWMC010000041.1 GCA_030613375.1 Microcaldota archaeon | reverse complement strand
TTATTCACCTTCAATCTTCTTTTTTGCAATACTCGAGAGTGCAGAAGGAGAAATTACTCCCATCTCGGTAATGTACCCGTTTATGTACCTTGCAGCAGTCACATCGAATGCCGGGTTGGATACGTTCACCTTTTTCGGGGGTTTTTCCCAGACCTCTTTCGGGTTCCGCTCTTCAATCTTCTCCCTTACTCCATATAGAGTAAGCGGGTCATACTTGTACGTTTCTGCACATGAGAAAAATGAAACATTATACATCCTTGCAAGGTGCGCAAGCCCAGAAGTCCCCACTTTATTGATTAAATCTCCCGTAGAGTTAATCGCATCCGCACCTACGAGCACAATATCCGCTTTTTTCAAATAGTTTGCAACCCCCATATCTACTGTGAGAGTTACCTCAATCCCTGCGCGCGCAAGCTCAGTAGCCGTAATCCTCCCCTGGTATCTCGGTCGAGTTTCACACGCAATTACCTTGAGTTTTTTCCCTCTTTTATGTGCTTCCATAATCACTCCTGTAACCGTGCTTGAATGGCAGTGGGTAACCACTGTCATGCCACTGGTAAGCAAAGTTGCCCCATAATCCTTGAGTTTTCCGATATCACTTTTCATCCTATCCAGATATTCATTCTCGCTTTTGATTACAGAGTCTTTGAACCTCTTCACACTCCTTGTTTTCACAGTTGCAATTTCAGAAGTAACAAAAGCAACAGTTTCATCCAGGTAATTCCGAAGCATCGGCTCTGTGGGGCGCGCCCCAGAAATCTTGAGCACTGCTTTAACCACATCAGCCTTTACTCCATTTACAGTAGTTGCTTTGGAATCCTCAACTGCGTACATTATTGCGCGCACACCTGCCTTCGCGACGTTCCGAGCTCCCTGAATCTTAAGAGATTTAATGTCCTTAATAGTCTGATCCACACGGCGGCTCATGCTGTTGAATCAGAAATGAAGTATAAATAGCTTTCTAATACTGCTTGTACATCCCCCTGATTTTGCAAATATCCCCAGAGGCAGTAACTGAGTTAGGGCAGCTTTCAGCATATCCTGATAGTAGGAACTTTTATATTCCCTAATTCAGTTCATATACCATGGAGTTTGGTTCGAAGTTCCTCAGCGTATTGGTTGTACTAATACTGGTTTCATTTTCTTTCGCAATAGACATAAGTTCGTGTACAAATATCAGTTATGCGGGCACGTATACTCTCACTTCCAATCTTAGTGGAGCTCCCACAGCAGCATCTGAAGTCTCAGGTATTGACTGGTCATGCATCAAAATAACTACAAGCGATGTAGATTTCAGCTGCAATGGATTCAATATCTCAAACGACGGAACTGCACAGGCAGCAGGAATAGTAGTTAATGGTTCATTTTCAACAACACACACAAATGTAACAATAACAGACTGTCCCAGGGTTTCTGCTTACGAATCAAATATCTACAAGCATTACTCTAATGGAGGTACAATAAAAAACTGTAGCTCAACCGGTGCCACAAGTTACGGAATTTATCTTTACCGCAGTTCCAACAACAATTTTTTCAACAACACAGTATACGGCAACTCCAACAGTGGGTTCTACATCTATTTCCTCTCCAACGACAACACCTTCACCAACAACACAATTTACAGCAACCCCCGCGGATTCAGCCTTTCCTCAGCCTCCAGCAACATTCTCTCCAACAACATGGTATACAGCAACATATATGGTTTCTACTTCTATTATTCGAATGACAACAACTTAACAAACAACACAGCCTCCAGCAACACCCAATTTGGATTCTACATCTACAGAAACTCCATGCGAAACATCCTATCCAACAACACAGCTTCCAGCAACACCCTCCGTGGGTTTTACATAAACGAGAATACCCACAATGTATTCACCAACAACACTGCAGACAGCAATCCTGTTGGATTCGCTATCGTTACGAGCTCCCACCATATCCTTACCAACAATACTGTAACCGGCAGTTCCGACAGTTTCAGCATTTATGCCAGTGGAAACATCACTCTCATCAACAATACTGCAACCGGAAGCACTGATGATGGATTCTACCTCTTCTCAGGCTCCAACAACAACACTCTTATCGGTAACATTGCAACAGGCAGCTCAGACCATGGATTCGTCCTGGACGGAAGCTCAAATAACACCCTTACAAATAACACAGCCTCCAGCAACAATGATTTTGGATTTTACATCTACTCAGGCTCCAACAACAATACCTTTGTCAATAACACAGCATATGACAACAGGTTTGGAATTTACCCCCACACAAGCTCCAACAATACTTTCACAAATGACACTTCCCAAGAAAACGATGAATATGACATGTTTGTGTATACAACCGCAGATGAGCACTGCAACAACCAAGTTGAAGGGATGATCGGTTCAGTAGGCCGCTTCATAAACTACACAAACGAAACTGTTACCTGGAGCAATTTCGAAGCAGCTCAAGTAATCCTGTGCAACGCAGACGGTTCCGTAATTACCGGAGTAACCGTAAACGGTTCTGATTCGAAAGACAACAACGCATTTATGGTAATAAGAACCGATAATGCCAGAATTGAATCTTCACTTTCTGCAGACAACAATTATGGTTTCTACTTCTTTAGCTTTAATTATGGCAATGCTACTAACAACACAGCATATGGACACAACTATGATGGTTTCTACATAAACGGCGGTAACTACAGCAACTTTGAAAACAACACTTTTTACAGTTCAAGAAGCGGGTTATATCTTGCCAATGCCCACTACAACAACCTCACCAACAACACAATAACTTTATGTACGGACGGCATAACAGTAAGTTCCGCTTCTTCCAACAACACATTCAGAAACAGCAGCATAAGCGGAAGCACAGATGATGGAATCTCTGTTGATGCTGCACATGAGAATACATTTAGTGGAAATAGCATCTATGGAAATAATGATGACGGTGTTTACACTTCCGAATCTGAATACAATCTATTTACTGGAAACACAATCTACAGTAATGGTGATGATGGTATGTACATATATGGAGCATCACTGCGTACCTATAACTACACAACTGTTGCAAACAACATCTTCTACGGCAATCCCGGTTATGGAGCATACTTCCGCTATATGGGAAATTCCACTTTTGCAAATAATACTGTTTACAACAACGGAGGAGGATTTTACGGGCAGAATGCCGTTTTCATTACTGTGCACAACAATACAGCATACAATAATTCCGGCAGAGCATTTGGGATATGGGGAGTAAGAAACAGCACCATAACAAACAACGTTGCAGAAAATAATTCTGGAATAGGAATATCTGTATACACTTCAAACGCCCCTTCGGCTTCCACAGGAAACAACACAGTATTTTCCAATATAGTATACAACAACACAGGCTATGGAATCAGCATAGAGTCCAGTGGCCGCGCTAATGTTACAAACAATAGCGTAGGCTTAAGTGGAAATATTGGTATTTACATCTATAATCTCTGCCATAATGCTACAGTTTCAAATAACACTGTACACAGTAATTCAGGAGACGGAATCTACATGTTGCTTGCTTATGAGTCCGTATTGGAAAACAATATAGTATACAACAATTCAGGAGACGGTTTCTTCAACCAAGTAGGTCACAATACTGTCTACAATAATAATGTGGCATATAATAACTCAGACCGTGGTTTTTACATATACCTAGCGAACTATAATAATCTTACCAACAACACTGCACACAGCAACTCAGATGAGGGCTTCTCTGGTGGCCGCACGTTCATAAATAACACTGCATACAACAATTCAGATTATGGATTCTCTAGTTCTGGCAGCACCCACACCAACAGTACTTCTTATGGAAACTATGGAGCTACTGGTTCAGGATTCTACCTGACAGGGTATGGTTCAACTTCCATAGGTAGCACTGCAAGGGACAATGCACAATACGGATTTGTAATATATTCAGCTAACAATCTCAATCTTACCAACAACACAGCCTATAATAATACTGAGGGGCTCTACCTCTCAACAGGAGGCTCATCCTGCACAGCAAACATTACGAATATGACTTTCAGGAACACTGCAGGAAGCGCAAGCACAGCATACACTGTATTGGACCTCTCTGATACATTAGGTGCAAAAGAAGTATACACAATAAACTGGTCTTCGGATCCTGCCACACTTCCAAGTGACAGGATATCATTTGCAGATAAATTCGTAAATATAACAACGGTTTCCGGAACCCCCTCACTGGATGAGGTTACCTGGAGCTGGGAAACTTCTGAAGTTGGAGGATACGATGAATCCAACTTTGAGCTCTGGAAATACAATTCTTCCGGATGGGGAAGCGCCCTTAACAGTAGTCCTGATACTTCAGGAAACACTCTCAAGCTTTATGGACACAACCCAGCAAGTGATTACGGAATACTCGAGTTCAATGATACTACCGGACCGGAAATTACAATAATTACTCCTTCGAACGGCTCAACTTCCACCATTACTACAGTAGATTTAACCTACAATGTTAGCGATTCTACTGCAGTGGATTCCTGCTGGTATACACTAGATGGGGGTGCAAACACAACGCTCACAAACTGCACAAACACTACTTTAACCTCCCTTACAAGCGGCACCCACAACGTAACAATATATGCAAACGACACTCTCGGCAATGAAAACTCCTCAACAACAATATTCACAATCTCAGTTACAGTAATAGATGGAGGAACATCAACACCGCCAGATTGCAATTCCGATTCAGACTGCCTCCCATGTGAATACTGCTCAATTGCAAATGGGATATGCATACTGAAATCTACTTTCCAGTGTTCTACCACCCCCGGTTGTGCATACCTTGGAGTAGGCTACACTTGTACAGATTGTATATGTATCCCTCCAGAGTGCACCATGGATGAAGACTGCCTGGATGATGAATACTGCACCAGCAATTACACATGCGTGGACATAATCTGCGATTGTGGATATGTAGATGCCCACCAGTGCCACACTTATGAGTGCTGTGATGATTTTGATTGCCCTCAGGGCCAAGAGTGCATCTCACATGAATGTGAAACAATTCCTGATGATGAAGGGGACGAACCTGAAGAAGAGGTTCCAACAGGGGAGTTTCCAGAAGAAGAGCCTCCTTTCATTGAACCAAGTGAGATTTCCCAGGAAGTAGTTCCTCTTATTGAGGGAGAAAAACCCTCCATGGCTATATCCGAAAGCATTTGGGAGGAATATAGCTGGCTATGGATTCTACTCTTCATCCTGATCATTCTTACAATTCTATACGTCTTGGGAGTTAAGAAAAAGAAGGGGAAAAAGAAAGCCTAAACCACCAAATCCCAGGAAAACAATGAATCATTCATTCCCAATCTGAAAGAAGGGCCTGGTGCTCTTCTGCTTTTTGCGTAAGGTCTATTATTCCGCATTCATGCTCTCCCACAGGAAGCGGAATAACTCCGAATTCCCTGGTCTCACTTATTTCGATTATTATTGTAGCGCTGTCCAGATTCCTTGCCCCCGCCATTACAGCCTCTTCAAACGTTACGCTTTCATCTCCAGTATCAGTAGTTTCTATTGCAATCCAGTCCTGATCCCACCCTCCAAACATACTATTAAAGAAGATTGATCCCCACCTACTGTTTCTGCTTCCCACTAACACAAAAGCATGCCCAGGGGAAAACGCAATCGCAGTGTCATATTCTAGTTTTTCAAGTATTGCCGAGTAAAGCACTGCCCCATCCACACAGTTCATCTGCTTGTACTTAAGAGATTGGTATGGAAGCCTTACGTCCTGATTGTAGAAGCTTCTCCCATTATCCGTAGTAGCTACGGTGCTGGAAACATAACTTATGTTTTGGTAGCGAAGCGCATAGAAAACCGCCTCCAATTCTGCCATTCTATCATCCTCATCTCTTTGGTGCGCACGGAATTCCCCATCAGGAGCGAACTTCTTTGCTTCTGAAATAATTTCCTCTATACACGGGTCGTTGTAGGTTACCCAAACTGCAATAAGGTCCTCTTGTCCACGTGGAGGTGAATATGTAGTTGCCTTTTCAAGCTGCACGGTTTCAGAGTTGCTATATACAGTGAGGTTGGAGCTTGAAACCCTGGTTTTGAGAATTGAAAAAGTGCTCTCCCTAACATCGTAGAATTTCTGGTTGAAATTAATCTCCACCTCTATTTCCTTTGTTTCGTTTGGGCCAAGCTCAATTGTTTTCTCAAATAAATACGAGTATCCCTCAATCTCCGCGCTGAACTCTACTCTCCCTGAAACATTGTCCAGGTTTGAAATCATACAGGTAAATGCAGGAGTTCCCAGCGCAATCTTGTAATATTCATAAGCTGGATTAATCAGGTTCGGCTCAAGGCATTCCACCTCATAATTGCAGGAGCTCACTTTCTTTTCAGCACATGCTCCTTCTTCACATGTTCTAATATGGCAACCATCTACTTCCCCAGTACAGCCTCCATAATCTCCATCAAGTGCTTTGTGGGTGCAGGAATACTTTGTGTCTATGCTGCACAGGTCTGCAGTGCAGGGATTTCCGTCATCACACCTTGAGCAATTATCTGCCCCAACAAAATTGATAACCATTGCCAGAAGTATTGCAACAATAAACATAGCTATGGCTATATTGGGTTTTCCCATAACTCTTTTACGAATTAATCATTTTTAAATAGTTATCTGCTGGCCAGCTTCTTCAGCGCATCCATAGCATCCTTCTTCCGTCCATATGGAACCAGGAGATGGTCGTGGAAATACGCAGAAAAGGTATTTACGCTTATCTTTTCCTTTGCAAGCACTTCAGTGATTTTCGCAAGAAAACCAACTGCAAACAAATCCGAAGTAATGCTCAAAGTAATCAATGCAAAAGGCCCCGCAATTTTCTCTTCACTAACCTCTTCCATTTCTTCTTTTATATCTTCGGAAAAAACAATGGTCATCCCTTCCTCTTCCCGATATATGCATTTGATATAATCCAGGTAATTAGCAATTATCATCATTTCGGATTCAGGAACCGAAGCCAAAAAGTATTTCTCCCCAACTACTTCCGGAGACATTCCATTTATCAATTTTTTCAAATCCGATTCTGCCATATAATCACAATTGGTAATCCAGACGGGTTCCATCCCCAAGATAAACTCCTTTCTCTTTGATTACGCTCCCGATTACCTGTGCTTTCACCTTGTGTTTCTTCGCAATGCGTAAAATATTGCTTTCTTCCTTTGCAGGAACAGCAACTACCATCCCGGTTCCCATGTTGAAAGTACGGTACATGTGTGTCTCATCTTCCACATGGTCCCAAAGCGCATTGAAAATCGGTTCAGGCTTCACAGGGTTGTCAATAAAGAACCCCAAATTTTTCTTTAGTCTAGTTAATTTGGAAAACGCTCCCCCGGTAATATGTGCAAGCCCATGCACCTTAGATTTCCTAATCATTTCCATCACAGACTTCACGTAAATTTTCGTAGGGGTAAGCATTTTCTTCCCCCACTTCTTCAAAGGTAGTACTTTCCTTGCAAGTGTATATCCATTTGAATGAAGCCCGGAACTTTTCAGGCTTACCAGCACATCTCCATTCCTGATAGCAGAACCAGTAATGTATTTTTCCACAACTCCAAGTGCAGTAAACGCCAAATCAAAGGGCCTTTTTTTACCCCTAATCATATTCCCCATGATTGCAGTTTCCCCGCCAACAATAGAAATATCAGATTCTTTCGCCCCCTTTACAAGTCCTTTCATGATTTCAGAAATAAGGTACTCATCCTCCTTTGAAACAGCAAGGTAATCAACACCCGCAAGAGGTCTCGCCCCAATGCAGATAATATCATTTACGTTCATTGCGATTGCATCAATTCCTACAGTATCATATTTCTCGAGTTCATCCGCAACAAGAACTTTGGTCCCAACACCGTCAGTATGCATTGCAAGTTTCTCTCCTTTAAACGGAATAGTTCCTGCATAATGCCCCACTAGTGCGTTAGGGTTTCCTGCAAAAATCGCTGCATTGATTGAGTTCTGAATCTTCCTAACCCTCTTTACATCAACAGAATATCTAGCTCCCATATTGGAAATAAAAGAAGAAAAAGATTATAAAATCTTCCTAAATGCTCAGCAGACGAAATCTGTAGTGCGCATGTAATTCTTTCTCTCGGCCCTTTCTCCTCCCTCCCCAGGTGGCTTCGAGGCTGCCCCAAGAATCTCTTCACGCGGAACAGAAAGCAGCTCAAGCCCCATAACTGCACCAGAGTCACTCCCTATAAGCCTGCGCACCCTGTGCGAAAGCGCGGGCCCGCGTTTCGGGTCGAATTTTGCCTCAGCCTCTGCAACATCGTCCCCGGTAACTCCAAGCACATCTATCATGCTGAAAATCATCATTTTTCTGCGGTCCATCACCAAAACCTCAAGGTCTGCCTTCCAGTCTGCCCCATTCTCTTTGAGCCATTTTGCAACCTCATGTTGCTCATTGCGGAGTGCATGCATCAGAGCAGTTCTTCCACAGCTATCCCAAAGGTTTACATCTGCCCCCTTATCAACCAGCTTTTCCACAGCATCCATTTCACCCTGGGCCGCTGCAAGCATAATCAGTGTCCTTCCATGCCCATCCCGTTCATTAACGCTTTTTGGATGCACTAGGCTCAACACTCCATGCCATTTCCCTTTGTTAGCCCCCTCGAACATCAGCTTCATAAATTTGGCCCGATCCTCCCCGACACTCCTGCTTGAGCGCTCTACGGATTTTGCAGCCTTTATTACAGGATTTCCCGTTTCCCCAGAATTTCTATTCCCAGTGCTTTTAGTAACAGTTTTTTTATTCATATTCCCACACCCATAATTAGGTAAAATTAATGTTTGATAAGGTTTAAAAATGTGGGTGTCCCTCCGTCTAAAACAAGAACAGGTATGAAGCAAGGTAAATCCCAATAAGTACAAGCGCTGCAGTCCGGTCTAGTTTTCTCCTCCATGCAAATAATCCTATAACTACAATGGATGCAAAAACTAGATATATTCCGGTTGCTGTCGCAAGCCCTATATCTGGAAGTATGCTTGGAGCAACTAAGGGACCTGCCGCAAGCGCCAATGTAGTATCAGTTATGTTGCTCCCCAAAATATTTCCCATCGCTAACTCATCCTGTCCTCTCCGTATCGCCGCAATACATACAAACAATTCAGGAAGAGATGTTCCCAACGCAATCCCGAAAAAGCTAATTAAGTAAGAATCAACCCCCATCTCAGTTGAGATGGAAATGGTGGAATCAATAACAAGAATTGAACCAGCAATCACTCCCAGCAGAAATATTCCAAGCTTTCCCACCCCAATAATCCTGTCTTTCCAGGGCCAGAACCTTTTTGCCTCTTTTCCTTCTGGAGCCGCATATTCTTTTGCAGTATATTTGTTTGAAAGGAATATCAGCACAAAATAGCTCACAATCAAAAATAATGCATTGATGAATGTAATTTCTCCACTCTCCACTACAAAAAGTGCAAGCATTGCTCCAACTATTGCGCATCCACCGAGCAGGAGAATGTCTTTTCTTCCTTCCCTTATGGGCCCTGCGAGCAAAACAGCTAACCCAAAAATGAGCGTAATCTGAGAAAGCGAAGAGCCAAAGATATCCCCTACATTTATCTCAGGGTGTCCCGAAACAGTTGACATTATTGATGTAGTTATTTCCGGAAGAGAGGTTCCCACAGAAAGTACAATTATCCCAACAAGAAGAGGGGGAATTTTTGCAGTTGCTGCA
>JAUWMC010000068.1 GCA_030613375.1 Microcaldota archaeon | reverse complement strand
TGCAAGGTATGCTGCAGTGGTAAGCGCGAGACGAGGGGTAATGATACGCTCAACTGAAGGATCATCTGCAAGGTTCAGGAAGAGCACTGCGCGCTCAAGGGCACCAGTTTTCTCAAAGTCACGCATAAAGTAGGACGCCTCTTCGTGCGTAATCCCTACTGCTGCGAAAACTACTGCGAACTCTTCCTTCTGATCCTTCGTCTTGGATTGGCGGGCAATCTGGACCGCAAGTTGATTGTGCGGAAGCCCGGAAGCTGAAAAGATAGGGAGCTTCTGCCCACGCACAAGAGTGTTCATGCAGTCGATTGTAGAGACACCCGTCTGGATAAAATCACGGGGCTCTGCGCGAGAATATGGATTAATTGGTGCACCGGAAATGTCAAGGTGGGCTTCTGCAACCGGTTTTGGGGCGTTATCACGAGGCTCACCAAGCCCAGAGAAAACACGGCCAAGCATTTCTTCGCTTACACCGAGTTTCATGGTTTCCCCAAGAAACTTTACGGACGTGTCTGAAGTATTCAGGCCGGAAGTCCCTCCAAAAATCTGCACAACTGCAACCTTCTCGGAAATATCGAGAACCTGGCCCTTTCGTTTTTCTCCGCTTGGGAGAGTAACTTCAACAAGTTCATTGTAGCCTACTCCCTTTACTCCATCAACGAATACGAGCGGACCCGCAATCTGTGAAACTGTTTTGTATTCCTTCATATTATCACCTATTCCCTCCTGAGCGAATCGAATTCGGTATCTATGTCCCCGTAAATGGCTTCGATATCCTTCATCTTATCCTCCGGGATTTCCTTCATTCTTCCAATCTTCTCCATCACTTTCATGCTGGAGATTGTCTTGAGCTGAATGCCCATGTCAACAGCGCCCATTGCACGTTCATGGAAACGCATGATGTTTTTGAGCATGCGGTGCTGCTTTTTCATGGTTGCGAACGCATCGACCTCGTGGAACGCGGACTGCTGAAGGTAATCCTCCCTAATCATTTTAGTCACAAGAAGAATTGCCTGTTCCTTTTCAGGAAGTGCATCCGGCCCAACGAGCTGGACAATTTCCTGGAGTTCCGCTTCCTTCTGCAAGAGGGCCATTGCCTCGTTCCTGAGCTTTGGCCAATCTGCTGCAATGTTTTCCTCATACCACGGGTCGAGGGTTTCTGTGTAAAGCGAATAGCTGTTGAGCCAATTTAGTGCAGGGAAGTGCCTCCTGTGTGCAAGGGATGCATCAAGTGCAAGGAACACCTTGGTAACACGGAGCGTGTTCTGCGAAACCGGCTCGGAAATGTCTCCACCAGGTGGTGAAACTGCACCAATTACTGTAACGCTTCCTTCACGGTCTGGTGAACCCAGGGTCTTTACCCTTCCTGCACGCTCATAGAACTCTGCAAGTTTCCTTGCAAGATATGCAGGATAACCTTCCTCTCCTGGCATCTCCTCAAGACGGCCGGAAATTTCACGGAGAGCTTCTGCCCACCTTGAAGTAGAATCTGCCATCAAAGAAACACCATATCCCATGTCACGATAATACTCTGCGAGAGTAATTCCTGTATAAATTGAAGCCTCACGAGCTGCTACCGGCATGTTGGAAGTGTTTGCAATAAGCACTGTCCTTTCCATCAAAGGCTTACCGGTTTTCGGGTCAATAAGTTTCGGGAATTCGTTAAGAACTTCCGTCATCTCGTTTCCACGTTCACCGCATCCGATATATACTACGATTTCTGCATCAGACCATTTTGCAAGAGACTGCTGAGTAACTGTTTTCCCTGAACCAAAAGGTCCGGGAATAGCAGCAGTTCCTCCCTTTGCAATAGGGGCGAATGTGTCTACGATCCTCATTCCTGTAGAGAGTGGTACAATAGGTGGAAATTTTTCCCTATAAGGACGTGGCTTACGAACAACCCAGCGGTGGTATAGGCGTATGGGCACCTTTTGTTTACGGGCGTCGATTGTACCGATTACGTCATCCAGTGTGTATTTTCCAGAGCTAATATCAGTAAGTTTACCAGAAGAGGTTGCAAGAATTTTGTGGTTGATAACTTCAGTTTCCTGCACTTCACCTAGAATATCTCCGACTTCAACATTCTCTCCTTTTTTGCGAAGTGCTTTGAATTCCCACTTCTTTTTGTGGTCCAATGGAGGCACATTAATTCCACGGGTAATGAAAGATCCTGCAATTTCTTCTATTCCCTTGAGCGGCCTCTGGATTCCATCATAGAAGGAACGGAGAATGCCTGGGCCAAGCTCTACGGATAAAGGTTCACCTGTTGAAGTAACAACCTCTCCTGGCCTAAGGCCTGCAGTATCTTCGTACACCTGGACAACACATTCGTTGCCTACAATCTTGATGATTTCACCGACGAGCTTTTCCTCACCGACTCTAACCACATCATACATTTTTGCGCCATATAGATCCTTCGCAACTACGACAGGACCGCTAATGCGTGCAAGCTTTCCCTTAACTGCCATTCATACCACCATTATTTCTTTGAAACATCAAAACCAAGAGCTTTTTTGATAAGCTCACCGAGATTTTCGCCTTCAGCAGACTCTCCTGAGATGTCTGCAACTCCTACTACTACCGGGTGTGCAAGGTTATCGATTTTCTTCTTGAGTCTCCAGTCAATTCCAGGAAGATAATTTTCATTTACGATTACTATCCCAAACTGAGGGTCGTTGATCACTTCCTTTAGCTTATCTTCGAACTCCCTGCCTTTTTCCGTTGTGTAAACATGGTAAATTCCTGCAAGATGGAAGCCTGTTGCAAGCGCCCGGTCTCCAATCACTGCGATTCTTTCTGACATGTTTATACCTCAATAGTATACTAACATAGGCCTAATCTCCTCAGGGGTAAGATTGTAGTCCTTGCCCCTTACAATTTTTCGGAGGTTGTTCATTTCCTCCTCTTTGATGAATAGGAATCCAACTATTGTTGCAATTGATACTGGATTTCTGTAGAATACACGAACCCTTTCTTTTGCGAGTTTCTGCTGAAGTGCAACTTCCAGTTCTGAAAGAGACTTGAAGTCATCTCTCTCCAGCTTGAACATTGGCTTGATTACCTGCACAATTTCTTTGTAATCCTTTGCCTTGAGCAGTCCCTCAAAGCAGTTTGCCCCGGCCTTTCCACCATGGATAATGTGGGGGGCGATTTTGTCCTGGTCTGTTATTCCACTGTGTTTCAAGCGAAGAGTATTGATTATATTACGAAGGTCTATTTCCTTTGAGATGGTCTTGCGAATCCATTCAACATCCTTGTCTGAAGAAGTAATCCCGCTCTGGAGATAATTGTAGTAACTTGCATCAAGAATCACCTGGAGTTGACTGAGAACTTCTGCGCTCTTGATTGCTTTTATGAAAAGTTGTTCGAGCTCAGTTCCTTTTAGCCTCTTGCTTGACTGGGCAAGAATCTCCCTTCCTACATGGGTTCCCTTTATGCTCACATAAAGCTTCTCTGGATCGCTTTCCGCAATCTTCTTCATTTCGGAAACAGTAAGCTCACCTGCAGAAACGAGGTATGGATAGATTTGTTCCCAGGTTTTTCCTGTGCGCCTTGAAGAGATTATCATACGCAGATTGAGAATGTCCCATTTGCGCATAAGCATGTTCACTACCGGAAGGCCATCCTTGGGGGTAAAACTTCTCACCTTATTGACCACATCTTTATAGTGGATTTCTGCAGCCATCTCCAAAAATTCAGAACCGGCTTCGTGAGAATAGTAATCCAAAAGTAACCCACTGGTCAGGACTTTCTTGTAATAGGTACGCTCAAGCATTGCGATCATTCCGGCAAAAGTCCTCTGATTAAGCAAATCTTCATAGAAGTTCTTTTGCAGGATAAGTGCTTTCCTGGCCCTCACCCTAGTGCTTGCATACCCGTAGGTAATCTGCCTATTGTGAAACAGTCCCTTTACAAAAGCTACCGCTGCCGTTGTTGTGTTGGATCCGATATCTTTGACATTGGCCAGCAAGTCATCCATTCATTAATCACCTAAACATGCGCTCATAAACCTTCTTTCTCAGAAGTTCCCTTTTTTCCTCGAAAAATCCTTCAAGCGTGCAGTTTACCTGCACTGTTTCATCCGGAGATAATACAATTGCGCCTCCCATTCCTGTAAGGTCTTCCCTCACCGTTCCGTTAAAGCCTTTGAGAAGTTTTTTGTCTCCCTTGCAGATGCGCACAGTATGAGTTTTGGTCACGATTTCGATAGTCGCGGCCTTTACCCGCTCATTGAGGAATTTCTCATATTGCTTAGATTTGCGGAAGGTATCAAGGCTTTTGTAGAAGGAGTCCATTGCCCCTGTAACTACGAATTCCCTGGCTTCACCTTCAATCTTCTTGGCTTCCAGCTTTGCCCAAGCTATGCGCTCACGCCTCTGTGCTGTCACGAAGTCGTCGGCCTCTTTCCTCGCCTTGGAAAGCAGTTCTTTTACTTTTTGCTTTTCCTCATCAAGGGCTTTCTTCTTCTCAGCTTCCGCTACATCGGTTATCGCCTTCGCCTCCTTCCTTGCTTCCGCAAGAATGTCGGCGGTGAGATGGTCAATGCCCATTCACACACCTTCTGGGAAGGGGGCTCAAGCTCCGATCTGTCCTACGAGCAGGAATGCTATAACGAATCCGAGAATC
>JAUWMC010000051.1 GCA_030613375.1 Microcaldota archaeon | reverse complement strand
TGCTTCCTGGTATGTTTGGATTGCTTCATCATCCCATTCTGTGCCTTCTAAAGGAACAAACACTTTGCTATTTAGGATTAAGGAGTTTACATATGATTCATCGTTGGGAGTGTATACCCTTAGCACATTGAAGGGTGTACCATATGAGCTGATTTGGGTTTTGAAATAGTTTGCTGCTGATTCAAGAGAGGTATATCTCAAATGTTTCGGGGGAACCCCTCTTATCAATATTGTATCTGGGGAAAGTAGTTTTGCCCAGCAATCGATGTGTCGGATGTATTCTCCGTTTGCATCAGGAACATAATGGGGATTGGTGATTCCCAAGTAGTCTTCCAAGAGCTGGCTAATCCTGCTAACCGGGATGCCTTGATTATTATCAAGAATAAGGTCAGTTGAGACTGCAAGCCCGTACCCATCTGTCATCAGGTTTCCACCTGTATATACCATAGGAACTTTGTGGATTGGAAGATTTTCTGCATCTGCATAAAAAAGTGGAATATTGTTATCCCTTGGCCTATTTTTGTTATAGGAAAAATCGATTAGTTCCTGGCCTTTGTCCGTAAATACGAAAAGTGGGGCATAGTCGCGCGTCCAGTATCCATCCGTAGGGGCAATAATGAATTCAACATTCTCTAGATTCACATTATTTTGCTCGTAGATTTCAGTAGCCTCTTGCTGCTCCCACTCATCAAGAACAATTGTGACTATTTCCACATCTTCGGAGATTTCAGCAATAAGGGAATATGAAACTCCGGACGGATAGCGTATAAAGACCCCGTCCATGGGCTCAAATTCCGCTGGCTGTCTCGGGTTTTCAGGGGGGTTCGGATCTGCAGTTATCCCTGGGGAGACGTGAGCACCACTGCCAAAGTAATAATGGGTAAACACTATTAGAAATATTATGAGGGCAATCACTGTCAGAACATTGGAAATCTTTGGCTCGCTGATCGATTTAGAATATTTCTTTTTCATGACACCTGACCTGCGTAGTAATGAATTTGATCATAATTTATAAATGATTTGGGGTTATCTGTAATATGGCAACAGTAACACCATGGGAAGTTTCAGGCTCCATTGATTATGATAAACTAATAGAAGAATTCGGAACGAAAAAAATTACTCCTGCACTTAAGGAGAAATTGATTACGCTTGCGGGGGAAGATGATGTAATGCTCAGGAGAGAGTTCTTCTTCTCGCACCGTGATTTAGACCTTGTGCTTAAGGATTATGAAGCAGGAAAAGGATTCTTTTTGTATACAGGAAGAGGACCTTCCGGAGATATGCACTTGGGGCATTTGATCCCGCTTGTATTTACGAAATGGCTTCAGGAAAAGTTCAAGGTTAATTTGTATATAGAAATAACTGATGATGAAAAATTCCTGCACAAGAGAAACTTAGGTTGGGATGATGTGCAAAAGTATTCTGCAGACAATATATTAGACATCGCAGCTGTTGGGTTTGACCCAGATCACACATTTATTTTCAAGGATAGCGAATATGCGGCAAATGTTTACCCATTGATTATGCAGACTGCAAGGAAGATTACTTACTCGACTGCAAAGGCGGTTTTCGGATTTACAAATGAAACAAATATCGGAATGATTCAGTATCCCGCATACCAAATGATTCCAACCTTTTTTGAGAAGAAACGATGCCTGATTCCTGCGGCAATTGATCAGGATCCATACTGGAGAATCCAAAGGGATATTGCAGAGTCGCTAGGATTCTACAAAACTGCTGCAATACACTCCAAGTTCTTCCCTCCATTACAAGGAATTGAGGGAAAGATGAGTGCAAGCCAAAAAGAAAGTGCAATCTGGCTTACGGATGATGAGAAAACGGTGCGCAAAAAGGTAATGAAATATGCGTTTTCAGGAGGGCAGGAAACAATTGAAGAACATCGCGAAAAGGGCGGGAATGTTGATGTGGATGTAAGCTTCCAGTGGCTGAAAATGCTGTTTGAGCCAAATGACAAAGAATTAAAGCGTATCGAATCCGAATATGTATCGGGACAGCTACTCACTGGAGAACTTAAGCAAATTCTGGTGGACAAGCTCAATGCGTTCCTTATGAAGCATAGGGAGACGCGCGAGAAGGTCGATGTGGACAAGCTCATGTACGATGGAGAGCTGGCCAAAAAGATGTGGGAGACCACTTACAAAGCATAATGTCTCCCCCACCTACAAAGGTGAAATAAATGGGACGGAAAGATGAAAAAAGGTCTAATAGGCCTAGGAGTAGAGATAGAACTTCTTCTGGAGATACAAAAGGCGGCAGAAGCCGTGAAGGTGGATACAGCCGCAATAGAGAAGGTGGTCGAAGCCGCGAAAGTAGTTATGGTCGTGATAGAGAAGGCGGACGAAGCAGAGAAGGCGGATTTGGCCGAAGGGATCGTGAAGGTAAATACAGCCGAGATCGTGAAGGGGGTCGGAGCCGTGAAGGTAATCATGGCCGGGACCGTGAAGGCGGCAGAAGTCGTGAAGGCAGTAGAAGCCGAGAGGGCAGTTATGGTCGCGATAAGGAAGGAAGCCGTGGAAGGGACCGTGGAAGTGAAGACCGCAGAAGCGGTGGATATGGAAGCAAACCTGGAAGGGGTAGAAGCTTCAACAGGGACCGCTCAAAAAAATATTCCAGTGATGACAGAAGAGGTCCAAGGGAAGAATCAAGAAGCAAATTTGGAGCAGGGATTGACCGTTCTAGATTCATAAAGAAAGCTCGTGAAAAAACTACTGAAGTTCTTAGAAGCAGGGACATGTACCTTGCATACCTTTCCAATGCTATTGAAGAGGAAGAAAGGGTATCAAACCAGCTTGTGGAAAGGCTTGAGGAACTTTACGGATTGTATTTCCCTGAGCTTAGGGTTGAGGACAGGAGAAACTTCGTTCTCATTATTTCCAAAATTAAGCGGGAAGATGTAGATGTTGAGGCAATTGCAAAATATGTGGGGGAAGGAAAGGCAAGGCAGATTGCAGATGACGGAAAGGACAGCATCGGTGGAGATTTCACAGAGAAGGATGTAGCGAATATGCAGAAGCTAGCTGATGAGATTGAGAACATTTATGCTTTGATGAACAGGCACGAAAAATACCTAGATGATGTGGCGCAGGAAGTGTGCCCAAACCTAAGGTATGTAATTGGCGCAAAGGTAACTGGAAAACTTATTGCTGCTGCGGGAGGGCTAAAGAAGCTCGCTGTCATGCCTGCAAGCACAGTACAAGTTATTGGTGCCGAAAAGGCATTATTCAAACACCTGAAAAACAAAAGCATTGACCCGCCTAAGCATGGAATCATTTTCCAGCATGCGTCGATTTCCACTTCGCCTAAAAGCGTAAGGGGAAAGATTGCAAGAGCACTTGCAACCAAGATTACGCTTGCAGCGAAAGCGGATGAATACACAAAGAGGTTCATAGGGCCAGAAGTAAAAGATAAGTTTGATAAAAGGCTCAAGGACATTCTTGCAAACGCAAAGTGATTACTATGAAAGTTTTGCTCCTTGCGGATTTGCACGGGGATGAATCGATCCTAGATAGGCTCCGCGCTATTTCCGGAAAGTATGATATGATCATTGTGGCAGGGGATTTGGGAAATGATAGATATATTGAAGAAGTGCTTTCAATTTCTGAGAAGATTTATTGGATTCCTGGAAATATGGAACGGCTTGAATCCTGTGAAGCAGGAAAAGAAAAATGCATCCATGGGAGAAGAATGGATATCACGGATGGAATGAATATTGTTGGGTTTGGATTTAGCGGCCCTACTCCTTTTGGGACTCCTGGAGAATTAAGTGAAGAAGAGATTTACCAACAGATGAATGCGCTTCCCATAGACGAGAAAACTATTTTGATTACGCATACCCCTCCTTATGGAATACTAGATGATGTTGGGGATGGAATTCATGCAGGAAGCAAATCCGTAAAGAAAATACTTGATGAGAAAACACCCAGGATGCTTGCATGTGGACATATACACCATGTTGAAGGAAAGGAAAATGTTGGAAAAACTACTGTGGTTCAGATTCCAGAAGGGAGGACTTTGAAGGGTGTGCTTCTGATTATTGAGAACGGGCAGATAATGATAAAGATGGAGAGCTTATGAGAAACATATTCATAAAGAAATCCACGAATGAAAAACGAATCTTCATGATAGTTACTGAGCTTTTTCCTACTGTTTCTCCTTCATTTTCTGAAAATGATTTGTATTTTCTTGCTTCCAAAGGGCAGGAAGTTGTGGGGTTTGCACATCTTATTCTTTTGGAGGATAGGGTGCTTTTCCAAGGCCTTGGAGTAAAGGAAGGATACAGAAATAAGGGAATTGGGGGAAGGCTTGTTGATACGGTTGTTAATTTTTCTGAGAAGCTCTGCAAGAATATCTATTTGAAGGTAAAACCTACGAATGTAGAAGCCCTGAATTTGTATGCAAAAAAAGGGTTCACTATAAAAAAGCTACGGAACTCTTATATCCTCCAGCGAAATCTCTGCACTTAGAGATTTTGATTAATTCATTAAGGGAGATTGAGCCAACCTGGTAAGCTGCAAGCTTTGGGAGCTTGTTATCTGAGTTCAAATCTCAGATCTCCCAATTACTTTTTTTTGAAAAAAGAAAAACAATATCGAATGTTATTTCTTCTTAGAATATGTGGTTCATTAGATGGAAGTAAACGATTGTTTTTTATATTATACGATTGTATAATAGAACTATGCTAAAGGAATGGGAAAAATTCGCTGGATGGAAGGTTATCAGATACTTCCTAGAACAGCCTACCCAAGAGATACATATACGGGAGCTTGCAAGGCAGCTTAAAATAAGTCCCAGGAGCGTCCAGATCTACTGCAACAAATATCTAGAAGAGGGGGCACTTTCATGCGAAAAAAAAGCAAATGCACGAATGTTCATGCTGCAAAACGACAATGCCGCAGTAAGGGCACTTAAAAGATTCTACTGGATTGCAAGATTGGGAGGAATGAAATTTGTGGAGAAAACGGTTGCAAAAAATCCTGCACTTATCTCACTGGCATTATATGGAAGCTACTCTTCCGGAGATTATGATGAAAAAAGTGATATGGATTTTCTTGTTCTCTCTAATATACAAATAGATCGGGGACCTTTCCTGGAATTGCAGAAAAAACTAGAAAAGAACGTACAACTAACAGAATTGACGCCAGCAAAATGGGGAAAGCTAAAAAGCAAGAAGGATGCATTTGCATCTTCACTAGCTAATAATCATATAGTTTTGTGGGGTGCAAGAGTATGAATTTGGATTATTGCAAGAAGGAAGGTTTGATTAAGAAAGATCCCGAAGCTTCTTCCAAAATAGAAAAATCCCTTGAAATTTCAAAAAGATTTCTGAAAGAGGCGAAAGGAAATCTTAAGATGGAATATTATGGAGCATGCGAACTGCTCGCATATAATTCGTCATTCCATTCTGCGCGTGCACTCCTTTTCTCAAAAGGTTATAGGGAAAGAAGCCACACCTGCCTCATAACTGCGCTCTTTTCGCTTTTTGAGCAAGATGATGAGATTTGCAACTTGCTCTCTGTTTTCGATCAGTTGCGGCTCTCCCGCCATAATGTTCAATATGGTGGTGCTCTGGTAAGTAAAGAACAGGCGGAAGCTGCAGTTGAATTCGCAGAAAGATTTTTTGGGTTGGTGAAAAAAAAGTTGGGAACGGACTAAGCTGCAAGCTTTGGGAACTTGTTATCTGAGTTTGAATCTCAGATCTCCCAATTACTTTTTCTAAATTTTACGTTGATTTTTATAAAAAAGGAAAAAGAGGGGTTTACCCCTAGAAGCTGTAGCCCAGTGTGGCGATTGTATCCAGGGCAAAAACACTCTTCTTGTCAAAGAGTCCAAATACATGAACTCCCAGTTCAGGTGCCCAGCCTCCCGGAGTCAAACCCAAGCCAGCCCCAAAACTTCCAGACTTTGTAGTCCAGGCATGACTTCCACTAACAGTTAGTGAAAGAATTTCTGGAATTGCATTTACTGCAATTACTCCAAATGCCAAGTCACTATCAAAGTCAAACAAGTGTTCATAGCCTGCGATTATCGCACCCCATTTGAAACCGGCTCCAATATCCGCTCCTGCTGAAAGCGTCGGGATAAACATGTGCTTGGAGTTGTATCCATATAAATCAACAAATACTGGACCAGCAATAGGTATGCCAAGACTTAACTTAGTCTCTTCCCATTGTGCAGAACCATCCATTGTGCTAGAGACTCCAAGTGCCCCACTAAGAGATGCTTTTAAGGGGAGTGGAACTGCAGCACTAATACTAACAATTGCCCTTGGTTCATTTTCCAGTGGTTGGTATCCAGCTCCAACTTTTAGGCCCACACCCACTTTTTCTGGAGCTTTTGTTTCTTCTGCTCTTGCCTCCTGTGAAGCAAGCATCAACCCAGAGACCAGGAGAGCGCTCGCAAAAAATCTGCCCGCTCTTTTTATGGCAGTGCGTATCCTTGATGCCTTGGGCGAAGCTGGAACTCCTCTTACCGTTCCAATTGTTTTGATTTGTTTCGTTTCGTTTGCCATTGTTTCACCCTGTTTTTTGTTATGTGTTAATTTGTGTTTAAGGGAGTATTTAATTGCTGTGTTCCCCCTGGTGGGACACAAAAGCAAAAAGTTAAATAAGAATTCGGACGAAATAACTGCATGGATACTAAAATACTCGAGAGAATAGGGCTCACCCCTGGAGAGATAAAGGCATACCTGGCATTGCTTGAGCTGGGTTCAAGCTCCACTGGCCCGCTTGCAAACCGATCCCAGGTTTCACGCTCGAAGTTGTATTCCATACTGGACAAATTAGAGAAGAAGGGGCTTGCTTCCCATGTGGAAAAAAACGGGGTTGTGTACTACCAAGCAGTAGAACCTGCAAAGGTGAAGGATTACCTAAAAGAAAGAAAGGATGAACTGGAACATCTTGAGCAGGAGTTTGAAAAATTCCTCCCAAAGCTGGAATCATTCCACAAACATGCGGGGGAAGTTCAGAATGTTACTATTTATCAGGGGCTGAAGGGATTGCAGACCTGTTTTGAGCATTCCTATCTAAAGCTGAAAAAGGGGGAAGAACAGGTGTGCATTGGGATTCCTGCTTATCAACCAGAAACACATCACAGGTATTGGGAAACTGACCATGTAAAGAGAGCAAATGCGGGAATAG
>JAUWMC010000055.1 GCA_030613375.1 Microcaldota archaeon | reverse complement strand
CTAAAGAAAGCTGGAGCGCACGGGCACCTACGATTCTTGCAAGTTCAAATGCGTTTAGATTTTTCAAGAAGATCAACCTCATTTCTTTTTCTTTTTATTGCCCCGCATAAGTTTTCCAATCTCATCCTTGAGCTTGGGCTTCGGAGACTCCTCTTCTGCGGGCTTATCTTTAAGTTCCATAACCTTTTTTAACTCTATCAACTGAACCAGGATTTGCTTTAGGTAAAAGATATCTGTGTCTTCCTCATGCTTTTCCTTTTTCTCCTCAATTGGCACGGTTCTGTGCCTGCTTCTTTCCACAAGCTCCATGGCGTGCTGCACAAAGCTGTGGTAGTCTCCAATTCCATCAATAATTCCTTCGGATTCCCAGGGGTTGGTCCCGGCAGTCTCTATCTTTATGGTAGCTATTCCCAAGGCACGCTGCAGGACGTTTCTGTTTATATTGATGTTTTGGATTTGGATATATGGGATAACCGTTCTCTCCTTGTTCAGCACTCCCTTCCGTATAACCAGCCTCTTTTTCCTAAACTGGTAAGTATAATTATGGTAATTGAGCTCTATCCAAACCAAGTAAGGAAGAAGCATAAGCACGATAAGCGTAAAGAAGAACAGGGGAAACATTCCCTTGTCCACCCCAAGTACATTGTCTACCGTGAACCCCGCAACAATCATCAGGATTACCCAAACTATTAATCCTGCAGCTATCACGCCTATTGACCAATAGATGCGCACTCCTGGGTCTAGGTGGTAAACTGGCTCCCCTTCAAGGAGCTCATCAATGCTGTCTACCTCACCTCGTTCTGAGAGGGTCATTCTCTTCTCGGTTTCTGTTTTTACTTCCTCTTCCATCATGGGATCGTAGGGATTTGAACCCCAACATGCAGGTTTCTTCTAATTGGGCATAAGCCCTCTGGAGCCTGCCACGCTACCAAGTTACGTCACGACCCCTCCCAAGGAGTAAATAGTTGTGAGAAGAATTTAAAAATAGCCTCCTGAAAAGGCTCCCTAGCTCTTTTCCTTAACTTTCTCTATTATCTTATCCACTACACTACCTACGAACCCTTCCCTTATTTTCAAAGAAGCTGCGCGCGCATGGCCGCCTCCCCCTGTAATAAAATCAGCCATTTCCTCTTTAAGCGAAGCAATTATCTCGTTTGCATGAACTCCCTTCTCAATTGCGCCATCGTTAATCCTGAAGGATAAGCCGTTCTTCCAGACTCCAAGCACGACTGCAGGAGCTTCTCCTACAAGCTCAAATCCTCGCGTGGTAATCTTCCCTTTTCCAGGAAATTCCTTGCTCTTTATCCTATCCGCATCCACAGTATAAACTGAAACAGGTCCATCAAGACGTTTCTTCATATTTGCTTTCACATCATCCGTAATCCTGTCCATGGATTCCCTTGCCTGCACGAGCACGGAAGCATACAACTCTTTATTTTCCAGTGCATTTTTGTAGAAATCCAGCTTATTCCCAAATCCGGAATACGTAGCCATATAGTCGATTACAATTGCAACTTCTTTGTCTTTCTCCTCCACTGGAAGTATGGAACTCTTGTCCCCTGCGCATGCAATGGGTGCAAGGTATTCAACATTTGGGACCCCACATGCACGCGCAACCTCTACAGCGAGATATCCTGCAACATAAGATGAAGCATTCTCAGATTCGCTTACGGCCCAGGGACTCAAAAATAAATGCGAATTCTCCTCTGCTTTCCCTTCATTCGGATGATGGTCTATAATCATTACTTCTGCTCCACTTGCCTTCAGGATTTTAAGGCCCTCAGCACTTTCTACTCCGCATCCAAAATCCAGAAGAATCACAAGTGGGTTTTTCTCCCCCTGAAGATTTCCTATATCTCGCATTGCATCGTATACAGAGTAGTTTGCGGAGTTCTGCTGGGAAGTATATGCACGCACAATTTTTGTAAGCGCTAGAGCTCCGGAAATCCCGTCCGCATCATTGTGGAATCTCAAAATTATGTGCCTGCCTAGTTTCTTTGCTGCAAGAAGTTTCTTTGCACAAAGCAAAATTTTCTCCTTAAGTTTATCCGGGATTTCTCCGGATACTAGAAACGGAACCTCCTTTACCTGCACACCAGCTTCAATCTTTTCAAGGATTTGGGGGTATATGCCTTCGTTTTTTTCAAGCGAATCAACCCTGAGTTTCATGAATCCTCTGTCATTGTAAACCTTTCCGGATACAAGGAGACCTTGTCCAACATCAAAATGTGAATGGCTTTCAAATTCAAGTTCTCCTTCTCCATCAGTAATCTTATAGATGGAGCCTCCCCTGGAGCGCATCCTTTTGGAAATAATGCATTCTGCATTAGTTATTTCGTTTCCTTCACCCAAGTTCCTGAAACTCATTTTATCCTGCTCCCATTTGATATGTCCACTATCCATGAATGAAATTCTCTTCCAGATGCAAATTCATAGCCTTCGTTATATTCTTTTCTGCTTCCCTTTTTGTTTTTCCCTGGGAGATGCACCCTGGAATTGAAGGGATCCATGCTACCCAGGAGCCGTCTTCATCCTTTTCTACTTTTATTTCAGCTTCCATGTCTTCAAACCCATCCAGATTCCCCAACACACCCATAAAAAGCTTTACTTTCTATTCTTCTTTCATGTATCGCTACCTTGAACACACTGCGGATGAGCTTCTTGAAGTGCAGGCGCCTACGTTCAGCGATGCATTGCATGATGCAGTAATGGGCTCATTTGAGCTTATTGGAAAAGGGCAAAATGAAGAAGCAGATTTTGAGATTGAGGTGCATTCCCCTACTCTGAAGGACCTGGTGGTGGATTTGCTCCAGCAGGTAGTCGTACAATGTGAACTAAGGGAAATTTCCCCGGTTGGTGTAACAGTATTGGGAGTAAATGTGGATGAGCCCTTTGCAAAAATTCTTATTCGCGGGGAGCACGCAGTTCCCCCAAACGAAATAAAGGCAGTAACGTATCATTTGCTGAAAGTAGAGCAAAAAGATGGAGACTGGCACTTCAACATTCTATTTGACGTATGAAATTACTTCTTTACCCCAAGTATCTCCTTTGCCCGATACATTATTCTTCGTGCATCCCCAACCAGAAGGGTTCTTTCCCGCATCAGGATTTTTCCATTGCAAATTACTGTGTCTACTGTAGATGGGAACGCAGAATATACAATCTGGCTAATAATATCATTGAGTGGAGAGAATGCGAGATGGTTTGTAGAAAGCAAAACCAGGTCTGCCTTATTTCCAATTTTTAGTTCTCCAGTCTCTTTGAACCCAAGTGCCCTTGCTCCGTTAATTGTGGCCATTTTGAATGCATCTTCATGATGCATTGCATGAGGGTCTTTTCTTTCTTCTTTTTGCATTAAACACGCAAGCCTTGCCTGTTCAAACATGCTGAAGTTGTAATATGCTGCCACATCTGTTCCAATGCACACATTAACTCCTTTTTTGAGCATATATGGAATATCTGGTGTTCCGCTTGCAAGAAGCATATTAGATCCAGGGCAGTGAGCAAGAGAAGCTCCACGTTTTGCCATGAGCGTGATGTCTTTTTGTGAGCTCCACACACAATGAGTCAGCAAAGCTCTTTCATTCAATAGCCCAAGTGAATCCAAATGCTGGATTGAACTCTTTCCGTATGCCTTTTTCTCCCAAGCAACTTCAGATTTATTTTCTTCCGTATGTGTCCTAAATAACACGCCTTCTTTATCACAAATTTTCTTGCATCCTCTCAGTAGTTCATCACTACTGCTAATGCAAAACCTGGGAGTAACAGCATAATTTAGCAATCCCTTGTTTTTTCCATGCCACTTTTTCAAAAGAACTTTAGTCTCCTTCAGGCATTTATCAGTGCTTTCTTCCAATTCAGCTGGAGAGTTTCTGTCCATTATTGTTTTTCCAATTAGTGCACGCATCCCGAATTTTTTTGCAGCCTTGAATGCTTCTTCTGTATGATGAACGGAAGTATAATCCGAAAAAGTAGTCACTCCACAGCGTATCATCTGCAGGTATGAGACTTCTGCACATGATTTTGCCCGTTCTTTAGTTAACTCCCCCTCCCATTTCCAAATGTATTTTTTCAGCCAGTCCAACAAACTCTCGTCTGCAGTTAATCCCTTGGTTGCAAGCTGAAATGAATGCATATGTGCATCTACAAATCCTGGGCAGATTATGTGGTGTTTTTTCCCAACAGAATCATCAAATGAGTATTTCTTCTTCATCTCGTTTCTGGGGCCCATATCCAGAATTCTATCTTTTTCTATTGCAAATGAATAGTTTTCCTTTATTCCTTCAGAAGTGATGGCCCAGCCACCCCAGACTTCATACATAAAGTGGACTCGGGGAGAATTAATTAATCCTTTTCGTACCTGACCATTTTTCCTTCAACAACGTATTTTCCTTTGGATAAATTAGAAACTACCTTGCGCATTGTTTGGTGCTCAAGGGGAAGAATCTTCTCCGCAACTTCATGCGCATTTTTACAATCATCTATGCGCACGCAGGTTTGCTCTATAATCGGCCCGGTATCGGTTCCCTCATCTACAAAGTGTACTGTGCATCCTGAAACCTTTACTCCGTGTTCAAAGGCCTGTATCTGCCCATCCAATCCAGGAAAAGATGGAAGTAATGCGGGATGGATGTTTATCATCTTGTGTTTGAACGCTTTAATCAGTTCAGGGGTAAGAATGCGCATATACCCTGCGAGCACAACCAGATCAACATTTTGGGAGTTTAAGATTTCAATGATGCGCGCATCCATTTTTTCCCTGTTTTCAAATTCCTTGCGGGAAACAACTTCAATGGGAATTTCAATCTGCTTGGCACGCTCGAGCGCATACGCATCTGCCTTATCTGAAATAAGCATGACTATTTCCCCATCTATGTCCCCTTCTTTTATTCCATCAATAATGCTCTGGAAATTAGAGCCGCGGCCTGAGGCAAGAACGCCTATTTTTATTCCCATATCCATTATTCGGCAGAAGGAAATTAAACACTTAGGGCTTGTGTGCCCATGGTTCCGCCCACAAAGACTGATGCCTAGAATATATTGTCTCAAGTTCAAGAAAGCAGTGAGAGGAGCTTCCCGAATAAGACCTTGTGGAATTCCGGAGAAACTTTCCCGATTTTTCTTCCAAACCTGGCTTTTTCAACCCGCGTAATTGAATCATAGCGCACTCCGCTTCCAGGGTAAAGCTGCCCCGAAGCCAAATCCGCTTTTTCTATTCCCAAAAAGCAATCATGGGAAGAATTAGTTGTAACCGAGCAAATAATCACGTCACGATGGCCTTCATTGTAAGAATTATTGGAGAGGATGAGGGCAGGGCGCACTTTGCTCTCCGAAGAATCGATGAAATCAACATCAACAAGATATATTTCCCCCTTTCTCATTTCTTGCCCCTTAAATAGAATTTAGATGCTTTTTCGTCTTCCGGGTTGTCCCATACTTTTTTCATCGCTTCTTTTGAAAGCGCCAGGTATGCTGATTCTTCGGATAATGAAAGCTCTTTGTCCAGCTTAAGCAAAGCCATTCTTATCACTTCGGATTTTGAAGTTGCATATCCCTTTTCTATTGCGTTTTCCACGATTGCTTCCATAACACCCCTCAGGTGTAAATGTATATTCAATGTATCACCAATGTATACTTGATGTACATAAATTTATAAGATTATCATACCTGTTGAGATTTAAAAAGAAATTGAGGGTACGTTTCCAGTGTTTGTCAATTTCTGAAATATGTAACCATGGTTACATGCATCATTTCAGGATTGAAGACAGCAATTCATAAGTTCTGGAGGTGTCCCGCTCCTTTATTGCAAGTATAGTATCTGTATAGCATGAGATGAATTCTACTACGTTTATTCCATCATGTGCAAGCGCATTCAGGATAAATGCAATAACTCCTGGAGTATCTTCTATCTCTTCCTTGCTTTTGATGGTTACTAGGTTGAGGTTTTCAGTAAGCAGTTTTATCCCCCGCTCATTGCGCACTTTTTTCAGTTCTGATTCTTCTATAATATAAGTTATGAAATCCCCGCTTTTTGCATGTGTAATCGCATTTACTTCTAGCTCTTTTCTGGAAACCACTGCTGCAACCTTGGTCTGAATGGATATTGAGCTTCCCCGTAAAACATCCAGTATTTTTTCCTCTCCTCCGATCTCTTTTTCCGCGAGTTTTTTGGAGGTGCGTATCAGCGCAACTTTTACCGCATCAAACTTTTCCTCAGGCAAATCCAGCTCTGAAAGAATTATGCGCGCAAGCGCACTATGATTTATTATCCCATATTTTAGCCCTTCACGAAGGGAGGGCCTTCCCTTTACATATAGCCATACAAGTTCGCTCAGCTTTTCCATAAGTTATATTTGGAACAAATAGATTATATTTGTAACGTTTGGAGCAGAGAGTTTAAATAGCA
>JAUWMC010000065.1 GCA_030613375.1 Microcaldota archaeon | reverse complement strand
ACAAAATCCGGAGGAGATATTGCAGAAGCGATACTATCTTTCCAGGAAACGGAAGCCTGAAATTATGGGAGAAGGGATTGGATTCGCAAAAACAATTCTTTTTGGGGAGCATTTTGTAGTGCATGGCTCCCATGCAATAGGCGCATCCCTCTCCAAGCAATTCTCCGTAAAAATTACTCCTTCAAATGAACTCAAATTGAATATTGAAACCGGGCAGATAGTTCTTGATGCTTCCCGTGCTCTTCTTGATTCCATTGGCCTTACAGGAAATTACTTCATCGAAGTGGAAACCGATATTCCAAGTGGAGCGGGAATGGGCTGGAGCGCCGCTTACTCCGTTGCTTTAATCCGTGCAGCTGCTCAGGAAAAAGGCGTTGAATTGGGTTGGAAGGAGGTTGCAAAGCACGCATATGAAGGGGAAAAAATATTCCATGGAAACCCTTCTGGAATTGACAATACTCTTGCTTCTCGCAAAGGAGCCATTCTTTTCAAACGCGGCGAAGATCCCGTTGCAATCGAACTCGCAGATCTCATTCACATAGTAATTGCTTATACTGGAAAGAGTGGCTACACCAAGGATTTGGTTGCAGGTGTTGCGCGCGTAAAAGAAGAAAAGCCCGAATTCTTTTCAGATTTAATGGAAAAGGTGGAAGGAATCGTGTTGGATGCGCGTGATGCGCTTCAGCAGGGTGATTTGGATAAGCTTGGGGCTCTTATGGACCAGAATCAGGAGTATTTGCGCCAGGTTGGCGTTTCCTCCCCAGAATTGGAGGAATTAATTTCAATATTCAAGGATGAAGGAGCTTTGGGCGCAAAGCTTACCGGCTCCGGCGGAGGGGGTTGTGCAATCGCACTTGTAAAGAGCAAAAACGATACTTCGGCAATCCTACAGCGTATAGGTAACAAGTACCTAGTTTTTGAGGCCCAAATCGGTTAATCTAATTTAAGCAGCCCAATCCTCTTACAATATTCCTTTACTTTGCAGGTTTTGCACTTAGGATTCCTTGGAAGGCACACTGTTTGTCCGTACCCAACCATTGCCTTGTTCGCTTTCCGCACTAGGTTTTTAGGAAGTAATTCAAGCAATGCATGCTCGCTTTTTTCCGGGGTTTTAGTTTTTACCCAACCCAACCGATTTGAAATCCTGTGCACGTGCACATCCACCGCAAGCGTATGCTTCCCAAACACCTTATTCAAAATTATATTGGCGGTTTTTCTCCCAACTCCTGGAAGCTCCATCAATTCTTCCCGGGTTCCAGGAACCTCTCCCCCAAATTTAGAAATAAGCATCCTGGAGAGTCCCATTACTCTTTTGGTCTTCTCCCGGTAAAATCCAATGGAGTAAAGCAATTTCCCCAGCGTACTATCTCCAAGCGCAACAACCTTTTCAGGAGTATCTGCAACCCTAAACAGTTCTTTGCAAACCTTGTACGTATTCTCATCCCTGCTTCTCGCGGAGAGCGCTACAAATACAATCCACCTAAAGGGAGTAGTAAGGATATCATTTTTCTTGAATACAAACGCCCCTCTTGCTTTCCCCTCATCCCACATCACATTAAGCACTCTAGAATAATCCATAGAATAAGAATAGGAAAAGAAAAATAAAAAAAGGGAGTTGGCCTACTCCTGGCCAGCCTCGTGTATTGCCTTAAGGGCCACAACAGCTGCTGCAGGAGCGGCGAATGCGGTAAGGTAGTAGAGAACCCACCTAATCTGATCTCCAACCATAGGAATCAGATAAGTAAGGTTGCTCAGGCTAACCGCACAGAATAGGAATGTCAGTGACGCGAGAAGGAACTTCTCGAGTTCGTGGTCCTGAATATTGAGAAGACCAACGATTACACCCAGGGCCGCCAGGAAGCTGATAGAAGTGGCTTCAGGAATCAAGGCAAATCCAGCGAATATAGCTACCAAAACACCGAGGAAGTATGCATATGGGCCAACATCGCCGTGCCACTTCTTCATGTGCTTTTCTGCTTTCTTCATTTTCTTTTGCACTTCAATTCACCTGAACCTCTTAATTTCACAAACTTTATAAATATTACCAAACTCCGCAGAGAGAAAAAAAAGAAGAAAAAAAGAGATTAAGCTCTTTTCTTTGGATGGGCCCTTGGTGCAGAACGCTCATGGGTTTTTACCATGATAAGCATATCTGCAGTATTCTTCAGCGCAACGCTGAAGCCAGGCTCCACACCGATAACCATACTTTTCTTTCCGTGTGCCTTTATTTTATTCAGCACAGGTATGAAATCGGTGTCCCTGGACATAATTGCCACAATGTCTATATCCGGGTTGACAACCTGCTCGGTTGCCTCCACTGCAAGGGTCACGTCCACATCGCCCGTACTTATTTTGGGCTCAAAACCCTGGTTAACCATCGCCTCAATCAATTTGTCAGAGGCATATTGGTCCAGGTAAATCTTTGCGAACCGTATATTTCCGTATTCGGAAACCTTGCGTTTCACTTCCCGCAAATCCACGGAAAGCTGCTTTCGGATTACATTAGGGCCGTCCACAAAAAGGGCTATCTGGGGTGTTTTTTTTCCGAAAATATTTCTAAAAATTCCCATTTAACCATCTCAAAACTTGGTAAAACTTCTTCACAAGTGAAAGTTAAAAAACCTTGCGGCATTCTCTGCAGTTACTTCCCCTACTTCCTCTTCCGGAATCCCGCTAACCTCAGAAATGTACCTAATCGACTGCAGCACACCATCGATATTCCTGGTTACATATGGCGCATCCGTTTCTACAACCAGTTTTTCCAAAGGTATCTCCCCAATTATTTTCTTTCGGTTTTTTGCGTGCAATCCCACAATCGAAATAATCCCCCCCATATCTACTGCACGCGCAGCCCCATCCAAAGTTCCCGCAAAGAAGTGCATCATAAAGGGTCCCTTCCATCCTGCATCCTCAAGCACATCCAGGCATTTGCTCTCCGCTTTTCTTGAATGAATCACTAATGGAAGCTTAAGGCTCTGCGCAAGCAGTATCATTTCTCTGAACACCTCTTCCTCAAGCGCAAAATCTTCTTCTGTTTTGCCCCAGTGGTGGTCCAGCCCCACTTCTCCCACTGCATTCGGAGAACTGTCTGCAATAAACTGCATCCACTCCCCCAAGTTATCCCGCCCTTCCTTAAGCACGGTTTGGGGTGCAATTCCAAGCGAAAACGGAACCTTAAGCTTTTTTGCAATCTCAACAGTTTTCTGATTAGAGCCGTGCGAATAGCCCGAAGTGCAGGGAATAATTCCATGCGGAAGATCTTCCAATTGAGCCTTTGTAAAAGAGTCAAGGTGGCAGTGCGCGTCCACCAGTATCCCGTGTGCCATGTTCAACCTTTATAAACAGTAAGGATATAAAACGTATAGAGTTTTCTTCGGTGAAATTATGAGCGAGAAAAGATTTGCATCAGCTAAGGACTTGAAAGTGGGCAAGTATGTCCTTATAGAGGATATGCCCTGCAAGGTAGTGAGCATGGATAAATCCAAGCCAGGTAAGCATGGATCTGCCAAGCTTCGTATTGTGGCAGTGAACATTTTTACAGGACAGAAGAAGAATCTCCTTACCAATACTGGTTCAGATGTTGAAGTTCCCATAATCGAAAGGAAGAATGCACAGGTCCTTTCAGTTTCTGGCAACAGTGCTCAGATAATGGATCCGCAGAGTTATGAAACAATTGATATTGCAATACCGGAAGAACTCCAGGGCCAGATCAACGCAGGAGATGAAGTTGAAGTGATGGAAGCTATGGGAAAGAGAGTTATTCTCAGGAAAAGGTGAATTGAATGGATTTCGAGATAAAGGAAAAGAAGGAAAACAATCTATTGGAAAGAACTGAAGTTGCTGCTATTATCTCATTTGATGGGGCGACCCCACCAATAAATCAGATGAGGGACATTGTTGTTCAGAAACTTGGTTGTAATCCGGATCTTATGGTTATCAGGAAGGTTGAGCCGGGTTTTGGAGAACGGAAGGTTTCCTTGCGCATACACATCTACAAATCACCTGAGAAAATGAAGACAATTGAAGAAAAGTACGTGCTCAAGAGGAACAACCTCGCAGAGGAAGAAAAGAAAGAGGAAAAGAAAGAGGCTCCTAAAGAGGAAAAGAAGGAAGAAGCTCCAAAGGAAGAGAAAGCCGAAGAAAAGAAAGAGGAGCCGAAGCCTGAGGAGAAGAAAGAGGAGGCCCCTAAGGAAGAGCCCAAGGCTGAAGAAAAGAAAGAAGAGAAGCCTGCAGAAGAAAAGAAAGAGGAGTAGGTGCTTTAGATGGCTAAAGAAGAAAAGAAAGAGAAACCAAAAAAGGAAGGAACAATTACAAAGCCGTACAAAAAAGGAAAGCACTGCCCCAAGTGTGGGCCGGGCGTGAAGCTTGCTGATCATAAAAACAGGCTTTCCTGCGGAAAATGTGGCTATTACGAGAAGAAGTAGATGCAGAAGCAGATCTTCCTCTCCTTGTTTATTTCTTCATTCATTTTTCTTATTGCTTCATATTTTAGCGGTGCATTCTCTGTTTTGCATCTTCTTGCGTTCTTGCTTTTCCCTACAATTGCAATTCTTCGCGTTTTCGGGAAAACCCCCTCAGTTGCGTTTGTCCTTTCCTCATTCATATATGTACTGCTTTTTGGGCTAGAGCATATCTCCACACTCTATCTCCACATGAGCTTCATATTCTTCTCACTCTATTTTCTGTGGCCCCAAAGAAAGGCATTAATCAAAGGTTGTGGGAGCATCCCCAAACGTCTCGGCTACGGAGTCGCAATATTCGCTTTCATGCTTTTTGCTTCCCTTGTCGTGAACATCATTCTTTATTTTGCTGGAGTCTCCGATCAGGAACAAATAGTAGCAGTAGTTTCGGGCCTTCCCATTTACCTTCTTATAATGGCATTTACCTTAGGCCCCATAAG
>JAUWMC010000072.1 GCA_030613375.1 Microcaldota archaeon | reverse complement strand
AGGAGTATGTTCTACAATGTCTGCATATCCCATTTCCAGAAAGTGTTGGGAAAGCTTGTGCGCGTAAAGCGATATGCTTGCCCGCGCTAAACTATATTTCTTTAAATTTGCAATCTCCTTAAAATATGAAATCTGTTTCTTTAAATCTGCCCACTCTGCCTCATCCAGGTCTTTTGCTTCTTCCATTGTTCTCTGCAGAATCCCCTTAAAGGGCGCATTGAACCCTGCAAAAAGCATCCCTTCCCTAATCTCTTCTATTCTTTGTATATTCTCGCTCTTGAAGGGCCTAGCATCCTTTAATACATCCTCAAGCTGCTGAACAAGTGACATCGATGGGAGGTTCATGGTAACCACTCTTTACCTTTTATTTTCTTTCTTATGTACTCGCCTACGAAAGTAAGCCTCTTTCCTTGGAGTGCATCCTGCTCAATTTTTCGCTTGTCCCTCACCACCCGTTTGAGCTCTTTAACCCACTCTGGATGCACGTTAATCCACGGGTAACTCAACATCTCTTCCGCTCTTTTAATATCTATCGGCTTCGCCTTAATAGTCAGTTTTTTTAGGAACTCAAACTCATCAATATCCGCCATAGTTACCCCGAGAAATCTTGCTTCCGGAATCGAGAAATCCCTGCCCAAATACGCAAGGGTCATGCTCCCTGTTTTAATCGTCCAGTAGATGTACCACCCCCACGCATCGCAGTCTGTAAATACATAAACAGGAAGCCCCTTATCCGCAAGTCTCCTAAGCAACCTCCTAGTTCCCCTAGAAGCCTGCCCCTTTGGAGTAATCAAAATACATTTCTCTTTCTTCCAGAACCTATCCTCATTCAATCTCTGCCAGAGTGCATCTTTTTCCACTACAAGAACATAATCAGCTTTCACATCAACAAATTCCATCCCATTGTCTACATCACTTGGAATCATCCACCCGCTTCTCCCTTGCTTTGAACAGTCAATGGTAGTTTCTTCCCCCGCAAACGTATCCTTCACAATCATATTTCCTGCAACAACCCCCTTCCTATCCGTAGTCAAATGCAAATCCTCCCTCTTTATCCCCATCGCCACTTCCAGATCCTCAATAAGCGCATTAGACTCCGTCTGCTCTTCAAACAAACTCTCGTCTAGATTCTCCCCAAGGCTAAACTTCAACTGATAATACAAACCCCTGATGCTCGTATGCAAACCCTCCTTCAAAAACTTCTTGGTTTTATTCGCAACCGCAACAGTCTGCATAAAAGTCTTGGCCTGCGCAACATTTAAAAATTTCCTTTCTTCCTTCTTCGCTCCCAGACGCAAAAACCCCACAGATTTATCATATTCTATATTCCCCCTGCTTCTCAAAGGAGTTTCAAAAGTGGGAGATTCTCTCTTCTTGACCTGCTTTATCATGCTCTTTCCGAGATCTTCAAGCTTCTCAATAGTCTCCTTCTCTCCCATGCTACTCAAACCTCTCTTCAATCATTTTTTGCAACCCAACTTTAATCTCCTCTTTCTCCGCTTTATTTCCTGCAAGCTCTGCCATATCCCCGCTAATCTGCCCCACATACCTCATAATCGCTTTCTTTTTGGTGCTTTTCTCTTTCTCCCTTCTCCTTCCAGAAAGGTGTTTTTGCACATGCCTTCCCGCTTCCATAAGCGCATTTCTGATTTCCTCTTCCACATCATCTTCCCCGGAGATTGATTGTTTTCCCGCAGAAGTATATGGCACATGCACACTAGCCAGATTCACTAGGATAGCAATGGGATCCTCATCAAACTTCCTGATTTCGTATCTTTTCCACTCCACATTCTTTACAGTCTGTGTTATCGCACATCCTCCAGCATCAAACAGGAGTGGAGCACGATTTGCAAATCTCATAACAACTCCCCCCTTTCCTTCTTTGTTAATATCTCCTCCATAAGCAATCCCCACTTCCACTACGAACGGAATTCCCCCCCTATAAATCTTAGGTGGCCTGTTCGTAACATAAATCACTTCCGGATTCAGTATATTCCTCAATGATTTTTCAATTTGCTCTTTTCCAATAGGAATAACCGAATCAGTAGCAGGAGCAATCCACTTAATTTTCTTGAACCCCACCACCAGTTTTTCTGCATCATCCCAGCTAAGCTTTGAAGGTTTCATGTCTAAATTCACTTCAGGAACAAGTTCCCTCAATTCCTTTACTTTGTTCAGGCTAATCCTTGTAAATTCATTCTGTAACATTGCAGATAATTTAGTGTACTCCTTCGATGCCTTCGCAATGTCCAGCAAATCGTTCGCCCCAATGCCCAAAGGATGGGGTTTTACCTCTTCTGCCTTTTCCGGAAGATCTTCTATCGATTTTGGATATACAAACTTGTCTCCCTCCGGGCTATTAAACACAATTCTTGCATGCGGATTTACAATAGCAGTTCTCTTGAGGTACTCTCCAACCCCGTACGCACTCTTTTCATATTTTGTATCTGCAAAAACTCCCTCTACTTCCAATCCATGCTCTTCAAGAGGGCACTCTTCCCGCACAACTTCCGTAAGTACGGGCTTATTTCCCTTAAAATCAATCCCTAATTTGCAGCTTATTTTTTTCCCCTGGTGTTTTGAAACTACACTTACCGGTTGTCCAGTAGTAATCAATGAATACATTGTGCATCCTGCAGCCCCTATTCCCTGCTGTCCCCTCTGCTGCACATATCTATGAAACTTGGTTCCTGCAAGCATCATTCCCAATGCTTTCCCCAGAATTTTTTCAGGAATCCCCGGCCCGTTATCCCTAACCTTTACTTTGTACCGATCGTTTTTCTCTAGCTCTTCCACCCAAACCTCTATTTCAGGGTGGATTCCCGCTTCTCCACATGCATCCAGCGAATTAGTCATGTATTCATGCACGATAGTAGTAAGCGAGCGGATTTTTCCTGAAAAGCCCAGCATCTGCCTGTTTTTCTTGAAGAACTCCGCAACGGAATATTCCTTGAATCCGCCAAATATATTCTCAGCCATTTTCTACCCCTTGAGTTTAATAGCCAGCTTCATTTCCCGCACTGTTTTAAGGTAATTGAACAGCGTTGTGTGCGGCGCACCATCAAGAATCTTGAAAATCGCTTCCTTTGCAAATTCCATCAGTTCTGCGGGCGCGATTATTGCAATCGTATGCCCGTAGATGCAGATGTCCGCATCAGTGGAATTCTCTATCTCAGTCTTGATTTTTCCTTTCTCTCCAATTACTCTTCCCTTCATTCTCTTGCGAGAATTGTCTGTATCAAACTGGTCCCTTAAATCTATCACATGGAATAGATAACCATCTTTAAAAAGCTTCATTGCTTCCTTGATTTTGAACCCTCTTCCAATAGCTTTCACTACATCTTTTGCGAAAAATGCATCCGCCCCATCCCCTTCAATCGTAACTTCTCCCTCGTCCTTCACGCCAATTTTCACATTATAATGATCTTCAATCTTTTTCTTGTTCTCTCCCCTAGTTCCCATAAGTTCTCCAACGCGCTCTTCAGGAATCCGTATAATCTCCATCATCTATCCCACCGCTTTCTCAGCTTCCTTCTTAACTTCAGGAGGCAGCTCTTTAGGAATAAGCCCCTTTGCCTTCTTCCCATAAATTTTCTTTGCAAGAGCCCCTAATTCATCCATTTCCTTTCCCCTCAATCTAGAAAACATTTTCGTAAACTCCTCCCCAGCCCCTTCATTTGAATTTTCAATAATGTGCTCCAATGACATCTTAAACATCTCATCGGGTTCATATACATATAGCCCCACCGCTTTTTTCGCAGCCGCCTCTACTTTATGTTGCTTTAGTGTTTCCAGAGCAACTCTCTTTGTTTCTAAATCCCAGTCGTCCATCATGTCCACAAAGAGTTTCGAAACATCTGCATCTTTGGGGAGCAGTATTGCAAGCGCCTCCATTGCATAAACCTGCGGCTCATTAATTTCAGTTCTCGCTATATTCAACATTTCTCCCCTTACATATTCCACAAGTTCTCCATCTCCCACATTGGTGATGTATGATAAGACAGCTTCAGAAGGCCGATCCTCGCCGAGCAGTGCCTTTATCCATCCCCCAACCAGTTCCTTATTATTAGTAAATGCATCCCCGAATGCCATCATCATCTTAAGGTCCGGGCCTTTCTTCCTCTCATACAGATTATTTAGCGCCCTTTCAAGAACATCTCCCCACTGTCCTTTCACAATCATTGTAAACAGGCACTTTGCCAGCGTAGCCTTTGCTACCTTCATTCTATGTGCCTTAGGCGATTCCTGAAGTACAGTGCATCCTATATTCACTAGTGCTTCCCTTATCCCCGCGTATTTCTTCACCAGCGCATCAAAACCTTCTCCTTC
>JAUWMC010000074.1 GCA_030613375.1 Microcaldota archaeon | reverse complement strand
GTGCTTGCATTTGAAATCCTCAGGGCTGCATTTGACAATCTCATTGCAGGAGAATCTTTCCTTATTTTATCTCCCCTTGTTTTTGCAATTGTAATAGTTTCCATAATCCTAAAGATTGCTTCTTACATTTACCTGAACCAGAAGGCAAAAACCACCTCCAGCCCGACCCTTGAAGCCCTCTCAATTGATTCCAGAAACGATGTTTTCGCTTCTTCCGTTGTACTGGTAGGAATTGCAGGTGCACAGTTTGGCCTCCCTGTCCTGGATGGAGCAGCCGCAGTCCTAATCGCAATCTACATCCTTTATTCTGGCTATTCAATTGCAAGAAAAAACCTGGATTACCTCTTAGGTGCAAAGCCAGGAAATGAAATCCTGAAGCAAATAAAGGAATCCTCAAAATCAGTAAAGGGAATAAAGCGCCTTTCAGGAGTCCGTGCCCATTATGTAGGAGATCTAGTGCATGTAGAAGTTTCCATAGTTTTGGACAAGAAGCTCACTCCAAAGAAAACCCATGACCTGGGGGAAAGAGTACAAAAAGAAGTTGAAAAAATAAAGATTGTTTCAAGAGCATTCATCCATATAGACTATGAATAACTCTATTCCCCTAATACCTTAACCAAAACTCTCTTTCTTCTTCCCCCATCAAACTCACAATAGAATACCTGTTCCCAGGGCCCAAAATCCAATTTCCCATTTGTAATCGGCAAAACAACCTGATGCGCCATCAACTGCCTCCAGATATGCGCTGCTGCATTATCCTCCCCAACATTATGCTTATACTCCGCATCATACGGAACTAAACGCTGTAAAGTAGCAATATAATCCTGAATAATTCCCCCTTCATTATCATTCACAATAACCGCAGCAGTTATGTGCATTGGATTAACAAGAACAAATCCCTCCTTCACCCCAGATTTCTCCACTACTTTTTCCACATCTTCCGTGATGCGCACAAACTGAATTTTCTCATCAGTGTTGAAGCTAAGATATTCAGTGTGCGACTTCATGGAAATCACCTACTCGGTAAGGAGTATGTGGTCTGCTTCAATCTTCATCAGTTCCCCAAAGAAGTACTTCACCGCTTCATCAGGGGATTCTGCAGCTGCCATTTTGTAGACCTCAACTGCATTTTCCTCTCTCTTGCGGGTTTCCGCAAGGTTCTCTTCAATTGTTTCCCTTGCTTTGTCTTCTTCCAGTTCCATCTCTTCGATATTTGGCATGTCCGCTCCGAGTATCTTCACAATCGCTTCTGCATGTTCTTTCTCTGCTTTCATGAGCGCTTTGAACATCTTCTGTGCCCAAACATCCTTTGAAAATTTGGAAACGTTCCTGTAGAAATTAGTAGCGCCAACCTCAAGCTGAAGTGCCTCTTCAAGGTGCTTCTTCGAGATGTCGCTTATGGGTTTTCCCCAAACCGGGCCCCATTCATCCATAGGAACTACATTTTCCTCGTGCGCTCCGCAGAACGGGCATCTACTAGGAGCCCCAGTTCCCAAATAAGGGTCTCCACAAACCTTGCAAACAAACAATTGGTATTTTCCCATTTAACTCACCTTAACAAGTAGCAAAACATTATCCGGAAAATTATATAAATGGAACTCAAGCACCCATAAAATCAGCACTCTTTCCTCCAGAAGATGGATAGGGGATGGGGTTTCCATCCCTTTACCATTAACCATGCCTTCTGAAATTCCCCATGGGAAGGTTTGCCTATAGTTTGTTGTGCGGGTATTCTGGGGAGCGGTTTTGGAACCGTAATATGGCCGGATTCACGATTTTTCCATCCTGAATTTCAATTGACCTTCTAATGGCATCATTATTCTGCCAGGCTTCCTCTCCCCCCATAACTATCTCAATGAAGGGAACAAGCACCCTGCTTATCTCTTCTGAGGCACTGCGCCAATAGTAAGTGGGTGAGTGGTCAACTGCATAGTAGGTAATCCCCTCCCCCACTTCAAAGGAAGGCTCTTCAAAGGAAGTTGGCTTGGCAAATTCAAAGCCCATTGCATCATCGCAACTCACATCTACAATAAGCGTTCCGGGCTTCAACTCAGCAAGGTCATTATTTCTAATAAACATTATTGGGTGGTCGGTATCCTGTAAAATTGCATTTACAATAACATCGTATTTTGCCAGCTCCCTTGCCATTGGAATCTCTTCCCCAGTCTCGCTTATTACCATTGCATCTTCGCTATTTGCTGCCTTTTTGTATTGGCCGTGGGAAGTACCTGGAATAGGTGATTGCACAGTGCCCTCAGGCCTCTGAGTAAACACTTTGATGTTTCTGAATCCCATTCCCTGCAGAGCATGGACGGCTCCCCTTCCTACTGAACCGAAACTTATGACCGCTGCGTTTCTCTGGTCCCCATAATTGCCTGTGATGCCCTTAAGACGCAGAGCATGCATCACACTGGCATATCCGGCCATCTCATTATTTGCGTGGAATGTATGCAGCCCCCTTACCCCATTTCTCCATGCAAACATTGCCTCCCATGCAATATAGGTAAGCTTCTTGTCTATTCCAAGCTGGGTAATGGCCTCCCCCTGCACACAGTGTGGCCAGCCCCAAAGAATCTGACGCTCCCTGAAATCTGAAAAATCTTCCTTGATGGGCTTGGGAAGAAGTATAATGTCACATCTTTCAAAGATGTCGCGGCGGCTCAGCACCCCAGCAAAATATTCTTTCAGCTTCTCATCACTTACATGGAATCTCTTTCCATATCCTTCCTCCACAAAAATCCTTTCCCTCAGATGTCGTGGAATCTTGGGGATATCTCCAGGACTAATAGGAACCCTGTGTTCATTCTCCTTTCTGGACGCTCCAATAACGCCCATAGTTAATTGTTCTGTTCTAGCCATGTTGTTCACCATTTTCAAATCTTGTATATAAACAATTGATACAATTCAGGCACTCTCAATAAATCTCCTGAGCACCCTAATCAAATCCAAATAGCTCTGTTTGCTCACCCATTCATCTGCAGAATGGTAATTTGCCCCAACAGGTCCGTAATCAATAATCGGCACTCCTGTTGTAGAAAGCGCATTCTCATCACAAACAGTATACCCATAAGTGAATTTGGGCTCTCCAACCTCTTTCCTTACTGCTTCCGCAAGCTTCTCCACATTTGGATCATTTTCAGGAGTAACATATGGAGGCATATATGGAGTTTCCCTCTTCTTTATCTCAACCGTAATCCCCCTCCCATCTATTTCCTGGAACTTCCCTTCCGCATAAAGCCCATCAATAAGCTCCCGTATCCCTGCAAGCACACTTTCAGTAGTTTCAGGATTAACCAAATGCCTGTCCAACTCAATTACTGCATTTTCCGGAAGAGAAAGCGAGCTTGTTTCCGCATGCATTTTTCGTATAAACTGCGACCCAGGAGGTAATTTCTCATGCGAAGGCATTTCCGCATTCTCCAGCTCCACTACCAATCTCGCTGCTTCACTAATCGCACTCGTTCCCTTTGCTGATTGAGCTCCATGCATTGCCTGCCCTGGAACATTAATCTCATAAACCGCTCTTCCTCTTCTTCCAAGCACAATAGCATCCGCCCTCTCAGGCGGTTCGGGCGAATCATTAATTTCAGGCACAATTACGCATTGCACACCATCAAGAATTCCTTCGTGCACAAGCGCCCATCCCCCAGCAGAATTATTCTCCTCATCCACTCCAAATGCAACCCTTACTCTCCGTTTACCTTGTACCTCACAAGCCTTGAGGATCGCAGCAATTCCTGCTTTCATATCATAAGCCCCAAGCCCATACAATCTATCCCCTTCTTCCCTAAGAGTAAACGGGTCCGAGCTCCACTCCCCATACTTAGGAACAGTATCCATATGCCCATACAGCATAATCGGATTTCCCTCACTTCCCCGATCTCCAACAACACAGAACCTTCCTTCTGCAATTCCTATTCTCCGCGTAGAGAACCCGAGCTCCTTAAGCTGCCCTTCCAAAAACTCCCCAAGCTCCCGCTCATTAGGAAATACTGAATTAATCGAAACTAATTTCCCAAGCAGCTCAATTTCGTTCATGCGCGCATCGCCCTTCTAGGCCTGTTTA
>JAUWMC010000029.1 GCA_030613375.1 Microcaldota archaeon | reverse complement strand
AGAGATAGCTTATCTCCTCCAGTCCGCGATGCAGTTGAACGTACACATAAACGATGCAACCCGGCAGCCGTGATTGGATGTTACCTCGAACAACGGAGCGAACAACGGAGACCATTAGAAAAGGCACAGCGCTTTTTTGGCATTGGCAGGAAACCCCCTGGTCATCCGAGTGTTCGTGCAGGAAGTGATATGAAAGGGGCTCTGGTTCCCCCAGGCCGCCTGAAAAAACAAAGCCCTAAAATGGTGAAAATATGACACTGCCAGCCCAAAGAGCGAAACCCGAAACTGGAAACAGAGAACGCATAAGAGGTCCAAACCTCCGCGTCCTGGTCAAAAGAGCAGATGGAGTTTCTTACAGGAAAGCACTTGAGCTTGCAGACGGGAAAAACCTTGTTCTTGCCCCAAACAAAAGAATGGGCAAGGCACTTGTTGAGACAGATGAATGGGAGGGCATATTCGAAGCATTTGCCTGCTTGACAGGTACAATGACCGGATACAAAGAGCCCGGAAAAAAGCTCGGCAAATTCATAAAATACACAGATACGGGTGATGGCCAGAAATATGTATTTCCTGTCCCTGAACAGTACAGGAATGAGAAAAACATGATTCTTGTAGTGGAACACCCCAATTTCAGCTTGGTTCAGGATGGAAAAAACCTAGTGGTTGAAGCTTCAGACGTTGTTGGACTCGCGCAATTCCCAGGAGAAAGTGACTGCTGGTATTTTGGTGATGGGCAGTTTGACATTCCTATTGGGAAAGAAGTAAGCTCTTCATATAGAAAAGCAAGATACCTCTGGAGAAGTGACAGTAGGGTGGGTCCTGTTGTCCGCGACGGCGATGACTTCCACGGCCGCTTCAGCTGGCATCATATCTATCTCAACAGCGGCATCTGGCGCCGTTTCGGGGCGGTAGTTGAGTACCCCGATTGAGGAGTGCCCAAAAATCACCTTCCGAATCCAAAGCAGTCCTTGAAATCACAGGCAGTTCTTGTGGAGAATTCCAAGCGATTCTGGATGGCTTTTCAATGGAACTTGGCAAGCTTGGAGAAGTCGCAAAAGAAGGCAAGGACTTTCTTGCCCGCCATCGGGCCATAAGTCTCCTCGGATCCATACCTTATTTCAGAGATGGCAGTCTTGATATTGTGAAATTGCGCAAAAACCTCCATTTCCTGCGCAATTTCAGGGAGCAGGAAACCGACACCGAATTGAAAAAGGCCATAAAATATGAAATTCGCAATTTAAAGCGAGAACTCTAATAAAACAAAAATTTATCGAATTGAGCACTCATCACTTTAGTAATCAGATACTGGAGCACCGGAAACCTACTCCAAATTTGTTTTTAAATACCTCTAAATAATCTTTAGTTATGCAAAGACCCTTAGGAACAGTTATTTCTACTGATGATTCTCCAACTACTTTACAATATGCATTTGTTCTGGACGAACAATCTCCAGTAAAAAAGGGCCAATTCGTCCAAACAACCTCTGAAGAGGGAATAGTTTTTGGATACGTTTCTGAAATTACCCGCGCAAACCGCTACTTTGAAAGAGCGGAATCAGTAGCAGAATACGAAAGGGAAACTCCAATCGCAACACATTTTCCAATAAAGAGCTGGGAATATGCAATTGCGGAAGTAAGGGTTCTCGGGAGAATGGAAAAAAGAGAAGAACATTATTTCCAATCCAGAGTTTCACTCCCCCCCTCTCCAGGAACAAAAGTAATAGAAGCGGACGATCTCCTTCTGAAGGATTTCGTAGGCTTCAAGGAAAATGGATTGCTTTTAGGAAAGCTCCAAAACCATGACGTAGAAGCAAAAATCGATATGACAAAGCTGCTCCAAAAGCACATCGCAATCCTTGCAATGAGTGGTGCAGGAAAATCTCACAGCGTCGCAGTACTGCTGGAAGAGCTCATGAATCGCCCAAAGGAGCAGGGGAGAATCGGAATAGTAATCATAGATATTCACGGTGAATACATTGGATTCAAGCAGGATCCGAATTATGGAAGAAGAGTAAGGGTAGTAACTGGAAAGGACATCTCCATTCCCTTCAGAAGATTAACCCCGCAATTATTCTCCTCATGGTTCCCAGATGTTTCCAGCATTGGAAGAAATGAATTCTCAAAAGTATTAAGGGAAATGAAAGTACAGGAAAAAAACGAAAGACAGCTTTTCTCAGTAACCGACCTCATAAAAAAGGTGGAGCAAAGCCCAATCCTCAAAGGAACAAAGGATTCCCTATTAAGAGCATTATACGAACTCAATCTCCTCCGTCTTATTTCTCAATCCAAGGAAAACCCAAAACTAAGGCAGCAGGTCCTCCCAGGGGAAATGCTCGTTATCGACCTTTCGGATTTAGACGACATGAGAAAAAAGAAACTAATTGTTTCCTACCTCGCAAATCGTCTCTTTAAATTGCGCGCAAAGAACGAAATACCTCCAACCTTCCTATTGGTTGAGGAAGCGCACAACTTCGCCCCAGAAAAAGCAAAGGCAGTATACAACCCCTCCAAATCCATAATTGAAAAAATCGCAAGGGAAGGAAGGAAATTCGGATTAGCATTAGGAGTAGTATCACAACGCCCGGTAAACCTTTCCACTACGACCCTCTCACAATGTAATACACACCTTTTATTGAGAGTAACAAACCCCAATGACCTCAAGCATATTGGAGAATCCTCAGAAGGAATAGATCAGAGGATGCTTCGTTCGATTACTTCCCTCAAAGTAGGGGAAGGAATATTAGTAGGCGAAGCCGTTCGCTACCCCATCTTTATAGAAATACGAGACAGGAAATCCAGGAAAATGGAAAAAGGAAGGCCATTACACGAACAAGCTGTAGACTACGAATCAAACGCAAACAAATCAGAAGAAGAGCAAGAAGAAGAACTCGAAGCATTTCTTTAGGCACTTCTGGTAGCTTCAGTTTCTTCAATATCCGCAAGATAAGCAATAAGTATCAATTTCCGGGCACGTTCCTTGTCTGCTTCCGCCTGTCCAATCTCCTCCCACATGAGTCCGGTGGATAGCTGCACATCCTCTATATTCTTAACAATCATTTTACGAAGAAGTGGGGAATCAATTTCATATACAGCCCGCTCAGCAGCCCCTCGCAGCTCAGGGTCGTTGGATTCATCCTCAAGAATACTAATTATTGCCTCTGCCATCCGCCCCTCAAAAAGAATCCTATCTCTCCTCTCTTCAGCTTCCTCTACAATCGCATGCTCAATAGATTTTGCATCAGCAGAAGGAATCGCTTTCCTTACAATGTCCCCTGATTTTGCAGCAAGAACCTTCTCTTTCCCATTTACTCTCCCTTCAACAGTTCTCTTGGAAATATCTCTATGCAACTCAACCATCATCTCAAGGCAAGCAGAGCGCATATAATCACTCTTTATTCCCATCTCATCCTTGGCACCTTCCCCTAATTTGTCCATTACGTGCCAAAGGTCCTGGGCATCCAAACAATGTTTTATTCTTGATACGGCCCTAAGGGCCCAAATAACGTGTCCATCATTTCCGTGCTTAAAGTTAAGCAATGCTTTTTTCAATGTAGGAATTACACTGTCTCTCCCCCCACCTTTTTTTACATCGGTAGAAGAAGGAAGCCTCTTGGAATTCCCCTTAAGGTTCAAAACAAGAGTATCAGACATCTCTTTCCTGCGAGCAAAACCGGACCGAATTTCCACTGGGCCTTGCCTAACATTCTGGGGTACTGGCACAGCGCACTCAATCTGAGCGTGCTTCAATGGCCTGGTCGGAGCCATGCGCAGTAAACCAAGTAAATAAGCTTTATAACTTTTTCCTTTTCTGCAGCCACCTCTTCAGCAGCTGCATGCAGCACAGAACCAGGGTTTATTTTCGGAAGCGCATCATGTACAGAAATTTGGGATTCTGCGCTTCATTTAACTCCTCCTTTCTCTTCCGTAACCCTCCTCTTTCTTATTGCATTAAGCACGAAAACAATAGTCTTTATCGCCTCCATCTTCTCAAATGGGTCATCCTTCTTATTCGTAATAATATTTAGGATCAAATTAGCACTGTCCCAAAGGTTTTCTTTCTCGAACTTAGGCACAAAATTTTTCAAATCTCTAAATGCAGCACTCATCATCTCTTCCATATCACTAAGAAGGGCTGAAAGCTTAGGTATAATGAATCAGAATCAGGTTTGCTGGATCTTCCTATTGGTACTTTGGAAGAGGGCCGTGGTGCCCTAGGCTAAAGGGCAGGTGAACCTACCCCAGGTGAACTGTGTAAATTTCTCATTAGGTCACCACAGTTAACAACTCTGGAAAAATATGCGTACCCTTTTCATTCGCAAAATTTTTGCTGTGGTCTTCCGGAAACACTGGAAACCTCCCCCATAAATTCTTTATAAACATTGCCCTGAGTGCCCAACCCATGGTATCGGCCGAAAAGGTAAAAGCCCTCTCCGAACTTGCTTCCTACGACATGGAGCAGGAGGAGCAGCTCAAGCACATTCCCCTTGGAAATAGTGGCCCCCTCCACATTTACGAAGCAAAAACACCCATGGGGAAGTGCACCCTTTTCAAGACCTTAATGACCAACAAATGCAAAATGGACTGCAAATACTGTGTAAATGCCCGCTGCTCCAAGAGCACAGTATCTTGGAAATACACCCCCCAGGAACTTGCGAACACTTTCATGATTCTCTACAGGAAAAGGATGGTACAGGGCCTCTTTCTCTCCTCTTCAATAGAAGATCCAATTCCCAGCATGGAATCAATAATTGAATCTGCCCAAATCCTTCGCACAAAAAAGAACTACAAAGGATACATGCACCTCAAAATCCTTCCCGGTTCTACCCAGGACCAGGTTAAGCGCGCAATGCAATATGCAAATCGCGTTTCCATAAACTTGGAAACCGTTTCCCCTTCCCACCTCTCAGAAATCGCTTCAAACAAAGATTTCAAGAATGACATACTCAAGAGGCAGGCTTGGGTAAGAAATTTCCAATCACGCTCCAAGCGCCCTGGGAGTTACTCCCAGGGTGTTTCCCACACGTCCCAACTAATGGTTGGAATAAACGGAGAATCAGACCAGGAGATATTCACCCTCACAGCATCCGAATACGATCATATGAACCTTACTAGAATGTACTATTCCGCGTTCAAGCCCGTCTTAGGCACACCCCTGGAGAGGAATTCTGCCGCCCCTTTTTGGAGGCAGAATCGCCTCTACCAGCTCGACTGGCTTTATCGTGTATACAAATACTCACGAGATGAGGTGCAACCTGCTTTTTCCGATAACGGGTTCATGCATAACATGGACCCTAAAGTCGCCATAGCCAGGACTAATTTTGAACGGCCCCTGGAAATAAACGGAGCCGAGGAACGGGACCTCATACAGGTCCCCGGAATCGGCCCAAAAACCGCAAAATCCCTTGCAAAAGCCAAGGAAAAAATCACCTCCCTAATCACATTAAAGAGGCACGGGGTTGTTTTAGGAAGAGCACTCTCTTTCATACGAATAAATGGACTCCACCAGACAACCCTGGCTTCTTTTAATTAACCGTATATTTCCTTTCCCCCAAATTCTTCCCATGGCACGGGTACTGCAAAGGGAGGCGCAGCCAAAACCAAGGAAGCGCTTCTTCATAAAAAGACTCCTTTCTGAGCACCCTGAAATAAAGCCCCTAGGAGAACTTCTGGATAAAATGCACGCTAGGCCCTCAGATGTAACCCTAAACGAGTTACTCAAAGCAAAATCCCTATATTTATCCATACATCCTTCCGAGCGCAACGAATTTCTAGAACTTAAAGTATTTGCAGCCTTCTCCAGAGTAATTGTAAGCGCAAAACGAAAATTCACCAGAATAAAGGCCCAAGAAGAGCGAGATTCTATCCCATGGGCAATCCGAAATTCCTCAATTCCTCCAACAAGTGCAAAAGAATACTAATTTAACTCTATATTTGCAACATTCTCTAGGTGGAAGGCGACAATATAATACCTTTAAATACATTACTATCCACTAATAATAACATATGGTGAGTTCTAAATGACCAACAAAGACACTGTAAAGAATTTTAAGCTCATTACAGCTAGCCCCAGCCCCAGCCCTGCCAAAGGAGGAGCGAGATGGGAAACAAGGCTCAAGGATACGAAGCTCAAAGAACTCAAGGAAAAAGGCTTAATCCACCGCGAGATGGACCTTGATGAACTAAGAGACACCCGATTCAGACTTGCAAGTTATTTCTATTCAAAAAGCATCAGCCCCCAAACCGCAAAGGATGTGGAGATTGTTGCATCCTGCTGGAAGGAATTCTATGAAAATGCTTCTGCGGAAGAGTGGAAAAACGAACTTCCCTTCTTCACCCAAATGGTTGATAATGTATGCACCCTAATCGACCGAACAAACCGCCTTTCCATTGCCCAGAGCATGCTCGATTCACTATACTTACTTATACCTGCAGAGCCCAAGTATGTCCTGGGCAAACTTGTTAAGCTCATGAACGATTGCCTTTGCGACGAGAACGTTAGGGTGCTTGCACTTACCAAAATTGAGGCAAGCTACCCCTTTATGGTATCAACCCCAGAGAACTCACTTTTCTACATAATGGAAAGCACATTCAACCAATATGAAAGGAATCAGGACCACCTGTTCAGGAACGAAGCCCAGGAATTTGCAAAGGCATCCTCAGGCTTCATTTTTGCCCATAGGGAGTATCTAATGGAGAACGGATACAAGGATCTTATTCCATATGTGATTGCATGGGCTACGGGAATGATAGGAGAAAGAGTGAATTTCATGGAAAAAATTGCAGATGGGTCAGATTCTGCATTCAAAATAGGCTTGTTCAGCAGGATCCCCACACTTATTGGAATAATGCCTGCGCGCAGCCACGAAATCTCTTATACACAGGCAATGGTCATTAAGTTCCCTGAACTTGGAAGGGTTTTCGAGAACAACAAGAAGCTCACGCAGATTGAAGAGTTTGCAGTAAACCAGAGGATAGTTGACACAGCAACCAGGCTCCTCTGGGATAGCGGAGTCCAGTTTGTTTACCCGATGTATGCTTCAAACCAGCTCCACTAATTATTTTAACCTGCTCACATATATCTCAGCCATGAAAAGGAAAGTATTAATTGCAGGGGCAGCAGGTAGGGATTTCCATAATTTTAATACCTATTTTCGAAATAATGAAAACTATGAAGTAATTGGATTTACAGCAACCCAAATCCCGGGAATAGATGAAAGAAAATACCCCTCCTCCCTAGCAGGTTCCCTCTACCCCGAAGGTATTCCCATCTACCCAGAAGAGCAGCTAGAAACAATAATTAAAGAAAAAGGAATCAACGATGTTGCATTTTCCTATTCCGATGTTACGCATGAATATGTAATGCATCTTGCTTCCCGCTCTTTAGCAGCAGGCGCGTCTTACCTTCTCCTTGGCCCAGGCGACACATACATTCAGAGCACAAAACCCCTATTCGCAATCTGTGCAACAAGAACAGGAGCAGGAAAATCTCCGCTCTCAAAACTAATCTCAAAAAAACTAGTGGAAAAAGGAGTAAAGCTCGCAGTAATCCGCCACCCCATGCCCTATGGGGATTTGGAAAAACAAGCGATTCAGCGTTTTTCATCTTTAGAAGATCTAGACAAGCACAACTGCACAATTGAAGAAAGAGAAGAATACGAAGGTCACATCAAAAACGGAGCACTTCTTTTCGCTGGTGTGGACTACGAAGCAATCCTCCGAGAAGCAGAAAAAGAAGCCGACCTCATAATGTGGGATGGAGGAAACAATGATTATCCCTTCTACAAACCCAATCTAATGATTACAATTGCAGATGCGCTCCGCCCTGAGCACGGCTACCACTATTTTCCTGGGGAAGTAAACCTCCGCATGGCCGACATAATCCTAATAAGCAAAGCATCCCAAAACCCCAAAGGTGCAGAAAAAGTCGAAGCGCTTGCGCACAAGCTCAACCCCAACGCGCACATCCTGCGTGCAGATATAGAAGTATCAGTCCCGGAAAACCTGGAAGGAAAAGAAGTAATCGTAGTAGAGGATGGCCCAACACTAACCCATGGAGGAATGGAATACGGAGCAGGGTTGCTTGCAGCAAAAAAAGCAGGGGCAAAACCCATCTCTCCGGTCCAATACGCAGTTGGCTCCATAAAGGATACATTCAAGCATTATCCCCACATCACAGAAATCCTCCCAGCAATGGGATATGGAAAAAAGCAGATGGATGAGCTCCAGGAAACAATAAACGCAATGCCTTCGGACACAATAGTTTCTGGAACCCCCATGGACATTTCCAAAGTAATCACGACTGAAAAGAAAATAATCCAAGTAACCTACTCCTACAAAGAAACAGAAGTAGAATCAATCTTGGAGAGAATCGAATCCCTCATTTGACATATTATTTTTTAAATCTAGTAAACGTGATCAGATTGATTCAATGCCCAAGAAGAAGAATGGCGGATTCCCAGTGCTTGAGCTCACAGATGTATGGAAAACATATGAAATGGGCGAGGAAAAAATCCACGCACTAAGGGAATTCAACCTCCAAATAGCTCAGAATGATTACATGAGCATCGTCGGCCCCAGCGGAAGCGGGAAAAGCACCCTTCTCCACATGCTCGGTCTTTTGGATGTCCCTACACAGGGAAAAGTGCATATGGATGGAAAAAATGTCTCACACATGAGCACGGATGACCGTGCAATTCTCCGTGGAAAGAAAATAGGATTTGTATTCCAAGTGTTCAATCTTGTCCCTTCCCTCACTGCACTCGAAAACGTAGCACTTCCAATGATGATCCAGGGAATAGATAGATCAGAAAGGGAAGAGAAAGCAGCAAAAATCCTCTCGGACCTGGGAATGGGCGACAGGCTTGACCACCTCCCCGGAGAGCTTTCTGGAGGCCAGAGGCAGAGGGTTGCAATGTCCCGAGCCTTAGTAAACGACCCGGAACTAATACTCGCAGATGAACCGACAGGAAACCTGGACTCAAAAACAGGGGAAGAAGTAGTAAAATTATTCGACAAGCTTCACAAAGAAGGAAGAACAATAGTAGTAGTAACGCATGACAACGGAATTGCAAAGCATGCGGATGAACAAGTGTACATAGTAGATGGAATGATCCAGAACTGGACGGGGAAGTCCCACCCAGAATACACAAGAAAAATCAAAAAAAATAACGTTTAAGGTGAATGATATGGAGTTTAGATACGCGCTCTTCGCGCTTATGGTGTTTGGATTGGCTTTTGCAGGATTGAGCATAAGTGAATATACTCTCTCTCCTGAAGTGGTTGAGCCCGGAACTTCCGGAGTGCTCCAGATTATTGTCTCAAATACCGGTGTCCAAACGGATACTGTTGAGAGTGTAACAATAACCGTGAGTTCGGTTGAAGCATTGGGCATAGACCGAAGCTTCGCAGTAGGAGATCTCGAATCGGGTGCTTCCGTGATAGTTTCGCTTCCATTTGAAGCCGCAGAAAATATTGCAAGTGGCTATTATACAGTGGAAGTGCGCGCAGTAGGCCGCGGGGAAGATTACTACTTGGACAGCAACAACCAGCTCAAGTCAAAAACCGAGAGTTTTGAAAAACGTGCATCTATTCCAGTGCAGGTTGTTGAGCAGCCAATAATCTCAATCGTTCTTTCTGAAGAAAGCATAGAAGATCTTACTGAAGAAATATTCACATTCACAAATGACGGTGGAAAAGCAAAAAAAGTGAAAGTGACAATCCTAAACGAAGGAATTGGTTTCCTCAACCAGGACCAGCTTTACATAACTGAGCTTGATGGATCAGTTTTAGTAACAGCAACCCTTGATGCAAGGGGCGCACAGGAAGGCGCAACCAAACTCCAATTCCAGCTTATTTACCAGAATGCCCTTGGAACCGAAATCACTGAAACCAAGTCAATTCCAATCACTGTAAAGAAGGCTGAAGGAGATTTTGTATTTGTGCAGGATGGCACAATTGTAACCGGTGAAAATGAGAACCTCCAACTCAAGCTTACAAACGAAGGAAAAGGAATAACGGACCTTCGTTTCACCTTCCAGAGCGATGATGTGCGTCTCCGCGGCCTGAATGAATTTACCGTAGGAGACATTGCAGCAGGAGAAACAAAAACACTGAGCGTTCCTCTTGTTGCAGACCTCCCCCCTGGAACCCAGAACGTGATTCTTTCCATTACCTGGGAAGAATCCGGGGAAGACCGCATGGGCATCGTAACAGTGCCCTTGGAATTAATCTCTGACTCTACAGTAGGCGTGTTCCTTGAAGCAAAACCAACTCCCCTCACAGTTGGAGCGGAACACACAATCTCCGTAACTGTTTCCAACCTCGGCTCATACAGCATTGAAGGAACCACTGTTGAGCTGGAAAGCGAGGCATTCACATTGCTTACGATCCAGCCTCAGCAGTACATCGGAGGCCTTGAAAGCGATGACTTCTCCAGCGTGCAATACAAGGTCCGAGTAAACTCCATTGAGCCCGGAATCTACCCTGCAAAAGTAATGGTAACTTTTAGGGATGAATCCGGAGCCTGGATAACCCTGGAAGAAGAAACGAACATTGGAATTTCAGAAGCCATCCAGGAAGAAGTCTGCCCGATGCCCATGCTTGCAATAGGTGTAGTAATTGTGCTCGTGGTGGGCTACTGGTGGTTTAGGATGAGGAAGAAGAAATGAAGTTTTGGGATGTAGCCCATTATTCATTTGAACATCTCAAGCACAGGGGCCTGCGCACCTGGCTTACTCTCCTAGGAATAGTAGTGGGAATCGCTGCCGTGATTCTTCTTGTGGGGCTTGCGCAGGGTCTCCGCGCCAGCGTAGCTGACGAGCTTGAGCTCTTTGGCCCGGATCTTATCGTAGTGCTCCCGATTAATCTTGATAGCGGCGGTTTCGCAGGCCCTGTTTCCTTCCGTCCTACCTCAGGAAAGCTTTTCGAAAAAGATGTTGAGGTAATCAGAAAGGTGGATGGAGTCGAAGTCGTAACAAAGGGACTCCTCACAAATGCAAACATAAAATACAGGAGGGACAGCATAACCTCAAGCGTCATGGGGCTTGAAACAGATAGTTACCAGGAAACAATGGTTCTTGACGAACTTGATGAAGGGAGGTTCCTTGAGCCCGGGGACCGTAAAGTAGTGATGGTAGGTTCCACAATCGCATATGATACTTTTGAAGAGGATGTGCAGTACAACTCCTTCCTTGAAATTGCAGGTGAAAAATATCGCGTTGTAGGAATCCTTTCAGAAACAGGGAGCAGCTTCTCAGGAGTGGATTCCATGATAATCATTCCATTTGAAGATGCAGAAAGAATTGCAGGAGATACGATTGCAGACAGGGAAGTAAGCGCAATCCGGATAAAAATCTCAGAAGGGTATGAACCAATTGAAGTTGAAGAGGATATTGAATGGACACTCATGAAACATCGGGGCGTAAATGAAGATGACAAGGATTTCAGCATAATAAGCGCCCGTTTCATCCAGGAACAGATTGATGAAATACTCGGGGCCCTTACGATTTTCCTTTTGGTTGTTTCCGGAATGTCCCTTCTGGTTGGCGCAATAGGAATTACCAACACCATGTTCATGAGCGTGCTCGAACGCACAAGGGAGATAGGTGTGCTCAAATCTGTAGGCGCAACATCCAAGCAAATCCAGCATCTTTTTCTTATGGAATCCGCAATGCTTGGGTTTTCAGGGGGAGTACTCGGTCTGGCAATCGGTGCACTCCTAATAGAGCTAATCGCACTTTTTGATTTCCAGGCAGTGCTCTCAATCGAGATGGCAATAATCGCATTTATAGTGTCGGTAGGAGTCGGAATTGCAGCAGGCACATTCCCTGCAAGGAACGCCTCCAAGGTTCCCGCAATAGAAGCATTGAGGTATGAGTAATGAAATTCACGGACATACTGGGCTACAGCATTGAAAACATGCGTAGGAAAAAGATACGCTCTTACCTCACAATCTTAGGAATAATTCTGGGAATAGCCACAATTGTAGTCCTTGTTTCCGTAGGGGAAGGGGTGCGCAAGGACATTAATGACCAGCTTGATTCGTTCGGGGCAGACATGATTGCAATCACTCCCTATGATATTGGGGATGTTGCAACAGCAGGGCCGGGCCTAACCTCCTCAGGAAAGCTCTATGAAAAAGACATAAGCTACATAGAAAGGGTTCCCGGAATTGAAGATATCGCCTATGGAACATATGGAAGGGCCAGCCTGCGCTTCAAAGACAAGCAGATAGGCGCAATAATCTTTGCCATGACCCCAAACATGCTTCCCATGTATGAAGACTCAGGCATAACAGTGGAAGAAGGCCGCTATATCCAGGAAGGCGAAACCCACGTAGCATTCTTGATGAACGATGCCGCAAACGAACTTTTTGGAAAGGACAAGGTAAATGTAAACAACTACATCTACATAAACGATGTCCGCTACCGCGTTGTAGGAATCGCTGAAAAAATAGGCACTTCCCTCTCCCAGCAGGATGATTCCGCAATCTACGTCCCCTATGATGACAGCGAGGAACTTTTCGGAGATACTCTTGCAAAG
>JAUWMC010000022.1 GCA_030613375.1 Microcaldota archaeon | reverse complement strand
AGGAAGGAGTGGATGCAGATGAAGTGGGCGAAAGGATTGAGGAGCAGCTCGCAGCCTCCCACCGTGTTTCCCTGGACAAAAAGGATTTCAGCGTAATGACTTCAGCATCAATCCAGGGAATGGTGAACCAGGTTACTGATCTCCTCACAGGCTCCCTTTTCCTAATTGGATTAATTTCCGCAATCGTAGGGGGAATCGGAATCGCAAACACTATGTTCATGAGCGTTCTCGAGCGCACCAAAGAAATTGGAGTCCTGAAATCCATCGGCGCAACATCCTGGCAGATCCTTTCTCTCTTTGTAATGGAAGCGGCCTTAATCGGCGCAATCGGAGGATTAATCGGCCTGGGAATCGGCTTCCTCTTTATGCAAATTGTTCCCTACTTTGGCATAATTCCCTACCTTGCCCCTGAACTTGCAGTAGGCGTAGTCCTATTTGCAATGGCAACCGGAATGATTGCAGGTTTTATTCCCGCAAGGAACGCCTCCAAAATCCACGCAATTGAAGCGCTCCGCTACGATTAGTTATAAATTCTTCTCCCCATTTTTATCCAAATGGACGAGCTGAGAAAAACCTTTATTGCAGCTATGCTTTTCGGATTTATAGCCGGTGCCATCTCAGTCTCAATACCTCTGTTCCTGGATGAACAAGGATTCTCCTTAGCAGACATCGGTTCAATCCTTGCCGTTGCAATTTTAATTGGAGGCCTAATCGGAATCTACATAGGTGCACACAGCGATGTTTTTGGAAGAAAAAACCTAATGTCTGCATTGGGAGGGACATGGGCAGCCTGTACAGTGATCCTCATCCCCTTCAAAACAGCCTTCATATACATCATCTCCCAGTCCGGCTCAAAATTCTCTTCAAACACACTTTGGAACCTCTTCCTCTCCAGAATCACAGACCTTACTAAGCGCTCGGAAAGGGGAACTTATCTAGGGTACTGGACCGCAGCATTCGGTCTTGCTTTCGCATTTGCCCATTTAGTAACCGGGTTCATATTCAGCAATTACGGAGCAGATACAGTATTCCTTTTTGCAACCATACTCTCTTTGATATTTGCAGGATTCATCCTCACCTTTAAGGAAGTAACATCCAAAAAGCAGAAAATCCAGCTTTCCCTAGACGTGCTAAAAACAAGAAACGGTGCAGCAAACGCAATAGTCTCCTTTCTGAACGGAGCCCAAAGAAGCATAATCTATGGATTCGCCCTCTATCTATTTCTTGCCCACACTTATTCCTTCACTCCAGAAGAAATAGGATTTTACACATTCATTTTCCTCTCAATCTGGGGAGCATCAAGCTATTTCCTTGGAAAATTCACAGATAAAATCGGCTCAGTAACCACTCTCCTTTACGGCTCCATAATAAATGCAGCAATCTGGGTTACAGTTGCATTTTTCCAGCAATGGGAACTATTTTTCTTCCTGATGGTTTTCGAGAACCTCACCTACCCACTCTACGGAGTTTCCACAATCAAATTAAGCTCCATGCTTGCCCACCAGGAAAACATAGGGAGAGACATCCACATTTTCGGCTATTTTGATATTTTAGGTGCAATGGTAGGAGTATTTCTTGCGGGAATACTAGCAGAAATAAGCTTCTCCTATGTATTCATATTAAGGGCAGCCACAACAATCGCTTCAGGTTTAATCGCTTACTTCTTCATAAAACTAGACGATAAGAACTAGATTTACTACTTTTTTCTCATACCAGGAAACTCAAGAATGCCGAGCTTTTGCATAATCTCCTTTTTATCTTTCTGCGTCAGTTCTGTTTCCCCGTCCCAGCGCACTGCGATTGCAGCAATCATTATCGGGGAAATCTGGAAGATTGAAACTACCTCAAGCCCGGAATTGGCTATGATGTCCCCGAGCTCCCCGTACTTAAACCTCTGAGACCTGAGCGTTCCTTTATCTGGAGCAGTAGAAAGGGTAAACCTTCCCTCTTCCCTGGTATTAGTAAGGCCCATCTTCTTGTAAAATTCCCGCTGGGAAGCCCTTGTTTTGACCCCTTCTTTGTATACAGTAATGCAAAGAACCGATGGCTCATTATTTGAATCGCGCTTATAAGGCCTCAAGACTTTTCTTGTTTGCCTAAGCATCTCGAACTGGTCTTCTTCACACATGTTTCCCAAGGTATTGAATGAGCTTATTGCAAGGTCCACGCTGTTTCTGCCTATCCCAAGATTTCCAAGGGTTGCAAGGTCTCCATGTATTAGCCGGGTTTTCTGGACAGCGCATTTGCTTACTTCCCATGCCCTCTCCTCCATTTCTTCCTTGGTCATCTTCACCCCCCTTTCCCTCATGAGGTCCCGCCACATCATGCCAAGATTTGCAATCCTTTCCTTGCCTTTTTCCAGCATCTTCTTTGAATAATCTATTGAAATTACTGCATTAGCATTAGTAAACATTGTAATCATTCTTTTTCCCCTTACAAAATATGGCTGGGTTATGGTTCTCCCATCCCCTCCCCCAAGCTCTAGAATTGTTGTGCTGTTGACCTCCCTGTTCACCAGAAGCTTTCCATGAAGCCATTTTTCCGCACGAAGTGATTCCCTTAGAAATTCTGGCCAAGTGTTCGGTTTCATTCCCGCATCTGCCAGTTCTGAGAATGCATAAAACATTGCGTTCCTTACCCTGTCCGGGTTTTCATCAGATATCTCATTAATCAACTTGCGCTCTATCGCAGGAAGCTCCACAAACCTCTCCCCAAAAGTATTAACTTCAACTAGTCTCCCCTCATATGGGATTGCTTCGGTCGTATCAGATAGTTTGTTCATCTCATTGTTACTGAGCCTTCTAAACTCTCCATCTGTGGCTACCATGAACCAGGTCTTCATTTTGGGCTCAGAAAAAGTAAAAGGCACGGGATGTATGCTGGTTTTGCTCTGCCGCATTTCTCCATCAGGGCCTTCAGCTGCCTCAGGCATACTATCAAAAATCTGTGCATCTGAATGCCTCGTAAAATCCTGCATGAACTTGAATACTGCACACCTGTTACTGATTTTCCTGAGCTGAGAATATGTTCTTTCTCCACGGTTCTTAAGTGCATCTATTACATACCGCATAGCAGCCTCATAAATTTCTGCAAACTCTCTGCTTTCTGCAATGGGGTTGGATACACCCACTCCAAAACTCATGGAATATGAGGGACTTTGTTCATATGTATGAATTATCCTGCTTCCTAGGATGCAAAGGCCCCTCACATCATCCTTGTTGAGAATCTTTCTTCCTTTTTTGCACTTGGCAAGCACAGCAGATAGCTGTTTTTGCGTCTTCTCAAAGTTCACTGAAGAATGAGGCCAAACTGATTCAGGGCCGCCCCCCACACCACCAGGGATGACAAACGGGTCTGCGTGTTTTTTAATGATTTTGGGATGCCTGCTGCTCCTTCGTTTAGGTCCATTTGGCGCCCCAGTAGAGTTAGTCGTGCTTATTTTTGAAGTTACGTCTTCCATGTTCTTCCCTAACAGTGCCAGCTGTATCTATATTTAGTGGGTAATTACCTTTATAAACTTGTTCCTAATTATGCTATTTCGTGTTTTTTGCCTAAAAATGCAAATATTGCACTTTTAAGCCAGCTACCTATAGAATAGGAGCAATTTTTAATCCTTGCACTAACAGATATATTCATATGAGGGATTTAGATCGCTTGGATAGGCAAATTCTCTATGAGCTTGATGTAAATTCCCGCAAGTCCGACGCCGCAATCGCAAAAAATCTCAAAGTAACTGAATCCGAGGTTTCCTCCCGCATAAAAGACATGGTTGATTCAGGAGTAATCTTTGCTTTCAGCCCCATAATTAATGTTTACAAGTTTGGATATTCCCCATACCGCATAAGCCTCACGTTCAAGAACCTTTCCAAGGAACAACAGGAAGATGTTTTCGAATCCCTGAATGCAATGGATGAGGTGGGCTGGCTTGTTTCCTGCAAAGGAAGGTGGGACCTGAGCGTAGTTGTCTGGGCAAAGGACACCTATGAATTCCAGGAATTCCTCAACAATTTCCTCCACAAACATGGGAAATTCGTTGAAAAGAAAAAGGTTGCAGTAGTCCATAGGCTATATCTCTATTCCAGAACCTGCCTTCTTGGAGATGAGGAAGCCCTCAAGGCAAAAAAGAGGGAAGTGGTCAGCGAAGGAAAGCCCATAGATCTAAGCGATGAAGACCGGAGCCTTATTTCAGCCCTCGGAATCAATGCAAGGATGGATTCCCAGGCACTTTCCAGGGTCCTTGGGGAAACTCCCGAATCAATAGATTCCCGCATCAAATCCCTCCGTGAAAAAGAGGTGATTCACGGATTCAGGATAAGGCCCAACTATAGCCTTCTTGGGATAAAATACCACAAAGTTTACCTCCACCTTTCTGAGCATTCTCGGGCAAAACGCAAAAAGCTCATGGATTACGCGCGCAAAAACCCCTACATAGTTTACATAGATGAAGCATTTGGAGGATGGGATGTAGAGCTCGAATTCCAGGTAAATAAGGACGAGACCTTTTTCAAGCAGCTTGCAGAACTCAGAGACAAATTCGATGACTTAATCCGAGATCAAGAAGTAGTGACCTTCAAGCAGGAATACAAGTTCAAATTTGATCCGCCGCGCCCCGATTAGATATGAGTGCAAAAACCCCTTAATTCCCTTCACACCTACCGCATCTTTAAAATCCTTATCCTAGAGAATCACCCTAAGGTGAGTTTTTCATGTACGAGATTGATGAGATTGGTCCAGAAAGAGTGTTCGAAGTATATGACCAGAAAACTGGCATGCACGGAGTTGCAGTAGTTGACAACACTGCCCGAGGCTTAGGAAAAGGAGGAATCAGGATGGTTCCGGACCTTACTACTTCTGAAGTGATGGGCCTTGCCCGTGCAATGACCTGGAAGAATGCAATGGCAGATATTCCCTTTGGGGGCGCAAAAAGCGGAATCAAAGCAGACCCGCGCGCACTATCTCCAGAGCAGAAAGAAGCAGTGGTTCGTGCATTTGCAAGAAAAATTGCAGAGCTCCTGCCCAAGTACTATATTGCAGGTCCGGATATGAACATGACTGAGCGTGAAATGGCGCACATTGCGGATGAGCTCCAAAATCCTATGGTGACTACTGGAAAGCCTATTCAGATGGGCGGTCTCCCCCACGAGCTTGGTTCAACTGGATATGGAGTTGCACTATGCACAAAGGTTGCAGTTGAATTCAAAGGCGAATCTCTCAACGGAAAAACCGTAGCGATTGAAGGCTATGGAAACGTAGGAACATTCGCTCACCAGTTCTTTGAGGAATGGGGAGCAAAAGTAATCGCAGTCTCAGACTCAAAAGGAACAATTTACAACCCAGAAGGCTTCAAGCACGCGGAACTGATGAAAACAAAGCAAGAACAGAAAACAGTAACCGCACATGCAGGTGAAAAGAAGGAAGGAAAAGACCTCTTTGAGCTGGATGTAGATATTCTCGTTCCAGGTGCACGCCCGGATGTACTCACTGCAGCAAACGTAGAAAACGTAAAGGCAAAGTATGTTGCAGAAGCCGCAAACCTCCCTGCAAAATACGAAGTTGAGCAGGTACTCATGAAAAAAGGAGTCGTAGTTCTCCCGGACTTTGTTGCAAACGCAGGAGGCGTAATCTCTTCCTACTGCGAAACAATGGGCTGGAATGCAGATACAATGTTCAAGATAGTCACGGACAAGATTACCGCGAACACAAAAGTGATGATGGAAAGGGCCCAGGAAGACAACAATACAAGAAAAGCAGCAATGGGCATTGCAAGGGAAAGAGTTGAAGAAGCAATGGACTTCAGGGGCTGGAAAAAACAATAACTATTTTTTCTCCCTTTTCTTCCTCCCTACGCTAATTATTTGCTCCCCGAACCACTTCGCCTTAAACACTCCCCTCTTTGGCACATTAAGCATTTCATTGAGGAAAGCCACTGATTTTTTGTGGTGGTAGAACCCATAAATGATGAAAATAAGCGATATTCCGATAGTAACATATCCCACGTACATAAATATGGTTTCAGGAAGAAAATATCCAATAAAGAAGATTCCACCAAGAAGCAGGCTGAAACCGGTTCGAATATATGCAAGGTCTGTGCGCTCTTCCGCTAGTCTTGTTCTTTCTATTGCCAACTGGTCTTTTACTTCCTGCTTCATCTTCATGTTCCAGATTAATCCTACAACTAATATAATCCTTGGGATGCGAATTGTGAGATTTCAGCCCCAGACCGAACCAAAACCCATACACTTATAAATAAGTTTTATCATTCCTAAGTCCAACTATTCATTTATCGGTGAGCACATATGACTAAAAAAGAAGAGCCTAAAGAAACTAAAGCTCCCTCTTGCACAGGGGAAGGCAAAGTATGGCTAGTCGCTCTCTTGGGATTCCTTGTAGGTCTGCTTGTAATGTACATGGCAATGCCCGCACTGTTCCCTGCAGAGGCAGTCGTAGTTGAAGATCCTTCAACTGAAACAGGTGAAGGGAAAGAATTCACGCTGGATGAAACCAAAGTTGCAGAAATCGGACAGCTTCTCGCAGACACTTACCTTCTGAACACAGGGCAGGATGTCGAAGTCACTTTCACAAGCTATGAGGTATTCCCAAACCACATTACACTCAATTATAGCGTGATGGGACAGGAGATGCCCCTATACGTTTCAAAGGACTACGAGTACCTTTACCCAAGCGCCATTCCTACTGAGCAGATGGTTGCTGACGTTGCTACAGCAAAGGAACAGTATCTTGCAGCTCTCACAGAGCAGCCACCAACCGAGCTCGAACCCGAGCCCGTAGGCTACCCGACTTCTGCAGAACCTGAAGTATTCCTGTTTGTGATGAGCAACTGCCCGTATGGAAACCAGGCAGAGAACGGAATCGTTGATGTAGTCGCACTTCTTGAAGATGAGATCGCATTCGAGCCAGTTTATGTTATCTATGATGAGACAATCCACCCCTCCTATAGTGCGGAGAGCGGAGAGTGCCTCGTAGATGAAGACAACGTAACCTATTGTTCAATGCACGGGATGTACGAGCTTGCGCAGGGCATTAGGGAAAAGATGGTTTTCAACCGCTATGGAGAAGCCATGTGGGCAGAATATGCAACAGCAGTGAACGAAGTCTGCTTCAAAGGAGGCCTGGACATCGAAACTTGCTGGAAGAGTGTTGCAGTTGACCTCGGAATAGATACAACCGAAATCGAAGAGAATTATGATGCGGAGAAGTTCACAATCCTCGCAAGGGAGAAGGAACTTACTTTTAGCACACAGACCTTCGGTTCACCTTCACTCACAATTAATGGTGTGAAGTATTCCGGCACAAGGACACCTGCAGCATACCAGGAAGCAATCTGCAGCGCATTTGAAACAGAACCCGAGGACTGCATGGTTGAACTTTCAGAAACAGCAGAAGCAGCATCAGGTTCCTGTGGATAAACTTCTTTTCTCTTTTCCTTTTCTTATTTTTCTTTTCTCTTTTTCAATTAGCAGACTTTCCCATCGCTTAATTTCCTTGTTTTAATTAGCTTCTTTCCTGCAATGAGCTGCCTTCCTTCTGCAGAAACCTTCCAGTCTCTTACTCTAAATTTAACCTTGCTGAATTCCTTAAATGTTATCTGCTCCTTTGGCTTGCTCTTAATCCACTGAGCCAGAACTTTCGTTCCCACTTCTGCTTCAGGCTCAAGAACTTCTATGGTCTCTCCTTCTTCAGCAACAAGCAGCATCCCCTCAGATTCCACGCCTCTTAATTTAGCGGGAGCCAAATTCTTCACAATAATTACTTTCTTCCCCATTAATTCCTTAGCAGAAATGTGCTCAACCAGCCCGGAAACCACTTGCCTCTCCCCATCTCCAAGCTTTACTTTCTCCACATATAATCTTTCAGCATCCGGGTGTTTTTCAACAGAAATAATCTCTCCCACTTCCAAATCCAGATCCACAAAGGAAACCTCTTCTTTCTTTTCCACAGGTTTCTCCACAGGTTTTTCCTTTTTCTCAATCTTGCTGAAAAGAATTGCAGGCTCCCCAAGTACATGCTCACTTTCAAGCGAAAGCGTCCCCAAATCATCCCACTTTTTTGCTTCAATTCCAAGTTGCTTGAAGATACCTGCACTAGTGCCAGGAAGATACGGCTCACAAAGAATTCCAAGATCCTTTATCTGATTTGCAAGCACATAGAGCACAACCCCCCCTCTAACTTTATCACTCTTTACAAGCTCCCAAGGTTTGTTGTCCTGAAAGTATCTATTTGCATTCTTTCCGAATTCCATTACGTGCTGCAATCCATCCTTAATCTTCATTGCATCCATCGCATTTTCAACTTTCCCAATAACTTCCTTTTGTTCTGCAAGGAATTTCTCATCCTCTACATTCAATTCCCCGAAAGGAACCTTCCCCTCAAAATTGTTCTTTATGAAAACCATGGTGCGGTTAACTAAATTCCCAATATTCGCAATGAGCTCGTTATTGTTCTTCTCAATCAAAACCCTTTCAGAAAAGTCTCCATCTTCAAACGTAGGCACTTCACTCAATAAACAATACCTCACAGGATCAACTCCGAATTCTCCAATAAGCTTAAACGGGTCCACGATATTCCCAAGGGACTTGCTCATTTTCTTTCCATCTACAGTAATGTACCCGTGCACAAAAATCGTTTTAGGGAGCGGAAGCCCCGCAGAAAGGAGCATTGCAGGCCAGTAAATTGCATGGAAACGCAAGATCCCTTTTCCTATTACGTGCACATCTGCAGGCCAATATTTCTCAAACTCAGCATCATCAATCCCATATCCAATCCCGGTAATATACGTTCCAAGTGCATCAAACCACACATATTCAATCTGGTTTTCATCCCCTGGAACTGGAACTCCCCATCCATGCGCACGCTCCACAGAGCGGGAAATGCTGAAATCCTTCAGCCCCCCGCGTATAAAACTAAGAACCTCATTCTTTCTGGTTTCTGGAATCACCTTAAGCTCATCACTCTCAATCAGTTTCTCCAGCTTCTCCTGATAATTGGACAATTTGAAGAAATAATTTTCCTCCTCAATAAGCTCCGGCGCTTTCTGGTGCTCAGGACATAATCCTTCCACCAGTTCGCCCTCTTCATAAAACGCTTCGCACCCTACGCAGTAAAGCCCCCGGTATGTTTTCTTGTAAACATCTCCGTTCTTGTTGCAGAGCTCCCAAAGTTTCTGCACTCCTGGCCAGTGTTTTTCTTTATCTGAAGTGTGCTGGAAAGAAGTATACGAAAGCCCAATCTCATCCGCCATTTTCCTGAAAATTGCAGCATTCTCAGAACAAAGTTCCTCAACAGAAATTCCCCTCTTTTCCGCAGCCTGCACATTCTTCAGACTGTTCTCATCCGCGCCCGTAACCAACGCAACATCCTTTCCCCTGAGTCTTTGATATCTCGCAAGCACATCAGTCTGTATAAACTCCAATGCATGCCCAATATGAGGTGCCGCATTTACGTATGGAATAGCTGTCGTAGTGTAAAACTTTTCAGACATTTAAATCACACTCTGTGGGTGTAATTGCAGAAGAAGATTTTAAATAAGAATAGAAAAGTAAAAAGAAAAAATCTACTTTATAAGAATGCCGTTAACTAAGCCGTCCTGCCCAACTCTGTTGGTAACCTTCACCTTTCCAACTGACGTATTCAGAACTGCACCTTTAGTAATAATATTCTGGCGAGCGTAGTGCGGGTTGTGGCTTTCTACAACTCCCTCGATCTTCACGCGCTGAGATTTCCCCTCAACAACTACGTTCACAAACGCAGCTCTCTTTACACGAGCACGGGTAGTTCCCCCACGCTTTCGCTGAGTTTCCCTCCTAGGCTCATCAGAAACCTTGGTTGAAGAAAACACTCCGCCCATGTGCGCAAGCTTCTTATCTCTGTACCTGCCTCTCCTGCCTCCGCTTCCAGATGAAACTTTCTTTTTTCTGCCTTCGTGATATTCGTCCATAAACATTCACCTATAGTTAACGAGTATTGAGTTCATTTTATAGAAACATAACGTTTTAATACTGTGCGGTCAACTTCAGAAGATGGAAGGTGGGAAGATGGTTGGAAAATTCTCAGATGAGCTCAAGGACGCGCTATTAGAAACACTGCAGGTTGAATTCACGGTCGTTGATGAAAATGACATAATAGTTGGCTGGAATAAGCCCAAAACCCGTGTTTTCAAAAGAAACGAGGAGGTATTAGGGAAAGAGGTGCGGGAATGCCACCCGGAAAATGTGCGGGACAAGGTACATGCCCTTATTGAAGGAATGAAATCAGGAAAAATCGAAAAGGTAGGATATTGGAGTGGATTCGGCACAGAAAAGAAAAAAATCTGGGTTGAGTACCGTGTCCTAAGAAATAAGGATGGAAAATACCTTGGGTGCGTTGAAACTAATCTAGAGCTGGAAGAAGCAGAAAAAAAGCAGGTAGAAACCCCATGATTTTCATCCAGGGAAGCTCAAAACTATCCAAAGAAGCACTCCTTAACCTCGCAGAAAAAGAAGGCATTATTCTTCTGAATCCAAAAAAGGTAAATTCAGAGCAGGAATTGCTGCTTGCAGAAAAGCTCACCCAAAATACATTTAAGGAAAAAAGAAACCTCGCAAAAAAACAGGAAAAGGAATTCCTCCTATGGCTTGCCGCAAAAAAAGACATCTCTTCCGCTTTTGAGGAATATGGTTTTCAAACCCCAAAAGAACTCCTCTTAATCTCCTTCAAAAAAACAAAAGCCCAGCTCCTAAATCAATTTCAGCTAAAGGAAACAAAACTAAAGCTAAAGAGAAAAGCAACCCCAATAGAAATAGAAAGAATCTCTCTTTCAAGAACTATTTAACCCCTGGCGCTGTAGATTCCAATCTCTCAAGGAGAACATCCTCATCAATCGGAAGATCAATCCCAAGCAATTTGTGGATAAACATAAAGATTTTCACAACTCTCAATTTGTCTTCAGATGTCTGGATCGCCATTTCACGCAGGTCCAGATCTTTTCCAACCAGCTGATAAAGCATAACTCCTTCGCGCCCATACTTTTTGTACACTGAATACCCGTCCGTTCCATATTTTCTCTTAATGTCTTCACGGGTTGAAGGGGCAAGGGTAATCATCCCCTCCTTTTCTAAGTAAGCAAGAATTTTGTATACGCGATATAAAGGAATCTCGACTTTAAGTGCAAGCTCAACTGCATCACGGTTCCCTTCAATAAGTTCGAACAACTGCATCCCAGGTTTCTTATATTTAATCATCAAATTCGCTTTCATCTGTATTTCCCTAAGCATATTCCCTTTGGTGCGGGTGGGAACTTCAAGCGTAAACTTCTTCCCAAGCTCCCCACCCAGAGGCTTCTCAGGGGTAGCACCTTCTTCAAGCATGGGCGCAAACCCGATCTCTTTCACATCAGGCATTTTTGCTCTTGGTGCAGCAGCCTTCTTTTTCGCCCCAGGATGCTCAAGCTTGATTATTCCCTTTTTCTCCATGAAATCAAGCATTTCAATTAATTTGGTTTCAGTGACCCCGGTAGATTTCATTATCTCTTCCGCAGTTCTCTGCCCGTCAATCAAATTATAAACATCAATCCCCACCTGGCCATATTCAGCCTTAATCTTCCTCTCTCCAGGAGTAAGGAAAATGTCCTCATCATCCTCCTCTTCTTCCCTTTCTTCTACAGCCTCAGAAGGCGCAATCTCATTCTCCACACCTTCTTCCTCTTCATCAAGAGGTGGCTCTTCTTTTAGGGTAAGTTCTTCTTCCTTTTCTTCCGGTTTTTCCTCTTCAACAGGCTCTTCTTCAGCTTCTGATTCCAAATCAAGAGGAACTACTCCCCCCACTTCTTCCGGTTTTTCCTCTTCAACAGGCTCTTCTCCTTCAGGAATAGGTTCTTTTTCAGCTTCTGATTCCAAATCAAGCGGAACTACACCTTCTTCAGCTTTTTCCTCTTCAACAGGCTCAATCTCAGCGCTGGGAGCAAGCGGGCCTTCTTCCTCTTCTTCCTCAACCGGCTCAATCTCAACCTTCTCTTCTTCAGGCACAATCTCCTCTTCAGGGGCAATGGTCGCGGGTGTTTCCTCAACTTTCTCCCCCATAATCCCTTCGGGCTCAACCATTTCGGTTTCTTCATCAACCACAGGCTCTTTCTCTTCTATCTCCCCAACAGTTTCAACCATTCCCTTCTTCTTAAGGAAAGTAAGAATCTCAAAAAGCTGCTCCTGCTTAACCTTTGTTTTTTCCATCAGCTCTTCTATGCTGATCCCTCTCTTCCTTATCGCACGATACACTTTGAGCCCGGATTTTCCGAATTTCTTCAATACCTTGTTCTGATTCTTGAATTTCTGCAAGGAATTCTTCTCAATTTTTTTGATTTCCTTCCCGAGCTTTGAATCTTCCGCCATTGCAGATACTTTTTCCACAATCTTTATTAAGAGTATTCTTTTCGTGCAGAAATTTTCCATTACCGGAATACTTTAAATATATATTGCAGGATAACGTCTCATGGAAATGGAGGACCTCCTCATTAGTACAGGTGTAGACTCATTAATACGCCTCATCAAAGAGAAAGGAAAGATAAACCTCTCAATGGCCTCTAAACTTCTGAACCTTCCCCAGACCACTATTGAAGACTGGGCGCACATTTTAGAGGAAGAAGGCATAATCAAAATTGATTACCAGCTCACAAAAGTCTACTTTATATGGGTCTCCCCTACCACCGAGCAGGTTGAAAGGGAGAAAGAGGTTTTCAGGAGAAGAAAGACAAAAGTGCAATCCGAAATCGCGAAGCTCGACGAAATCCAGGAAAAAGGAAAGAAGGAACTTCGCGAATACTCGGATGCAATCGCAAAAATCTCGGAAAAATTCGAAAGGGATTTTGCAAAAATAGAAGAGCTTTCCAACCAGATTGAGGTAACAAAAACAAAAAAAGTAGAGCTTTCCAAACAGTCGATGGAGAAAATAAATTCCCTAGGGACCAAGATCAGCGAAATTGATGGCGCGATAAAAGGCCTTGAACTCCAGCTCGAAAAAACCGGAAAAGCGTTTGAGAAAAAGGACATAAACAATAAACTTGAGAAAGTTGAGGGTGCAAAAGCCCACATTGAGGACATGAGCAAGCACCTTAACGAGCTTGTGAACCGTGTTGATGAACTCAGTAGAACATCCCCCAAAGAAACGGTTGATGTGGGTGAGGTAAAGGAGGAATTTGAATCCCTGAGCGATGATTTCCAGAAGATGCATGAGGAATCCGAATACCTTCGTTCAATGATATCTGAATTCAAGGCAAACGCTGATACAATTCAAGATGCGGTTACTCATATAAGCGAGCTCTCAACAAATGCGGAAAAAACTCGCCAAAGGCTACAGGAGGATTATGACCTCCTAGAAATGCTCAAAACAGAACTTCCGGAGCTCGAAAAGCAAATTGTAGACGATCTTGCAATTGCTGACCAGTATTCTGAAACAATTGGCATTGCCCAGGAAGTTCTGGAAAATGTCCCCACAAAAACAGAGATACTCGACAAGCTCAATGCGCTCGAAAAAGACGAGATGCGCATCTCCAAGGATTTCAAGAAGATAGAGTCATCGCTCGCAGGTGTTCCAGGAAACATTCTCTCTATAGGAGAGCTGATTGAAGAGCTCGAGGAAACGAAAACAGAAGTAGAGGATGCAAGAAATCAACTCGCGGAAGACGCAGACGAAATCCTCTCTTCGATAGAAGAGGAAACCGCAACCTATGCCACATTCCAGAAAATTAAAGCCAAAACAAAAATGGCGATCGATGCATACCTTGCGCAACTTGCAAAAATAAGGCAGGAAACAACCCAGCTCAAGCAGAGCCTCAAGTTCGCAAGGGATGAAAGCAAAAAGCAGATGGGAGAACTTGCAGGGCAAACCACCCCGGAAACCACAAAAAACGCAATGGCATTGATTTTCCAGCTGAAAACCAAGAAAGGAGAGCTCCAGAAAATCCGCTCTCTTATTGCAGATTTAAATGCCCGTTCGGGTATGATTGAAAAAAATATCAAGCTCCTATCCAAAGAAGCAAAGCTCATCGCCCTCAGGGACGAAGGAGCCAGAGCTCCGGCCCAGAAGAAAGGCGGAGGCGGTGGAAAAGAGAAGGACGTAAAGAAAAAGGTCTCCCTAACATCTGAAGAGCAAGAAGAGTTTGAGCGTAAAAGAAAGGAATTAAAAGGTCTTATACGTAAATTATGGGAGACCGACTGATGGTGAATCCATGGCAAAACCAAAAAAATCATCCGGAAAAACTTCGAAGAAGTCCCATTCCAAGAAAACGGTAAGGGACATTGTTAAGAGGATAAGGGAATCCCAGAGGGCTGCGGCCGCAAAGCAGTCTGCACCCCCTAAGGAAGAGCCCAGAACTCTTTCAGATCCTAAAGAAGAAATGGAAGAAACCGAAGAAATAGAAGAAGTTGAAGAAGAAAAGTATGTGGGTGAACCAAAAGAGCCTGAAGATGAACCTGAAGAATCCGAAGAGGTTCCAAAAGAGATGGAAGTTGCTGCAGTAATCGAGAGGAAGCAGGAATTCGCACCTCTTCCGGAGCACGAGTCAAGGAAAACCAAAGTCCTGGATTCATACACCTTCCTGAGCGAATCAATCCCCGTGGAAATCACCATTGTCCAGAAAGATGATTTCGTTCCAACTTACAGCATTTCAATTCCAGGTATCGCTGGAGGTACAAAACTACTTCTGGAAACCAAGCTCCGTGCAGATCTTATCTCTGATGTGAAGCTGGACATTACCGAAATTCTGGACCCGAAAAAACAGGAAATGGTAAAAGCTAAATTCCAGAATTCTGCAATGAGGGTGCTTGCAAGGAATTTTCCCCAGCTTCCGGTGGAGAAGAGGAAAATACTCGCATCTTACCTTATCCAGAACACACTTGGAATGGGAGAGCTTGAAACTCCTCTCCACGATGAGTTCCTAGAAGAAGTGGTAGTAAACAACTCAAGGGACCCTGCATGGGTTTACCACAAGAAATACGGGTGGTGCAAATCCAACCTCCGCATGAAGAACGAGGATCGCATTTATGATTATGCAGCACTCGTTGCAAGGAAGGTGGGGCGCCAGATAAACATCCTGAACCCTCTTCTTGATGCACACCTCCCAAATGGAGACCGTGTAAACGCAACCCTGTTCCCGGTTTCAAATTATGGGAACACTATGACCATCAGGAAGTTCTCAAGGAACCCATGGACAGTTACCAACCTTATCAGAAGCAAGACAATCAGCCCAGAGGTTGCAGCAACAATCTGGCTTTGCGTGCAAAGCGAACTTTCTCTCCTTGTTTCAGGAGGAACAGGAAGCGGTAAAACATCTTTCCTGAACGCAATGGCAGGCCTTATTCCCGCAAACCAGCGTATCATTAGCATTGAGGATACAAGGGAGCTTACACTACCCTCATTCCTTCACTGGGTGCCTATGGTAACAAGGGAGCCCAACCCTGAAGGGAGGGGAGAGGTTTCAATGCTTGACCTCATGATAAATGCATTGAGGCAAAGGCCGGATCGAATAGTTGTCGGAGAAGTAAGGAGGCAGAATGAAGCCGAAGTACTCTTCGAAGCAATGCACACTGGACATTCAGTATATGCCACAGTGCACGCAGACAATGCTTCCCAGACCATAACCAGGCTCGTTAATCCACCGATTAATGTTCCAGAGGAAAACCTGGACGCGCTCGCAGGAATCGTGGTGCAGTACAGGCAGAGGAGACTCAACATCCGCAGGACACTGGAATTCGCAGAAGTAAAGAACAACGGAGACCTCAACATGATCTACAGGTGGGACTCCAAACGTGATGTTACTGTGAAATCCGGAAAATTGGACCGCATTGCAAAAACAATCGAACTCTATTCAGGTCTTTCCCCCAAGGAAATTGATCAGGATGTTGCAGAGAAAGTTTCTGTGCTCAACTGGATGGTAAAACACGGATACGAAGCAGTAAACGAGGTCGGCTCAATAGTTTCTAACTATTACCAAACTCCGGAGGAAGTAAGATCTGCAGTAAAGAAGAACAAGAGCTGGGAGTTCTGAGGGTATCCTAATGGATTTCAGGGCTGCCATAGATGAAGTTTCCCGGGTAGAGAAGTCAGCAGGCGAGTATGTCTCTCCCAAAATAGGGAAGATGAAGGTGGAGCGTTCGCTTGAATTATCCCCCCCGGACATTCATGAGATGGAGTACCCGGATATCATAAACCAGTACACTCGGATGGAGAAGATTCTTCGCGCTTCCAGAATGGACGTAGGGATGTTTGGGGAAAAGAATGCCCCTCCTTCCCCTGAGCCCACCAAGCCCGCTCCTAAAGCAGTGCAGAAGGAAGCAAAAGAAATAGAAAAAGAAATGAAAAAGATAAGCGTGGAAGGAAAGAAGGAAGCAGAAGTTCCCCTCATTCTTCCCGAGGAGCTCAAGCCCCCTGAAGAAGTTGAGCCTTTGGTTCCCAGCCCTGCAGAACTCGAGCGGGCAAAATCAGCAGAAGTTGCAGTCCACCCCCCAGAAATCTCCAAGCGCACTGAAATTCAGAAAACCATTTCTACTCCTCCGAAAAAGGAGGAAGAGCTGGTACCTGTTTCCAAGCCCGAGGAAGAAATTACTCCTGAAGGAGAAATCTCACATATTCCTGAAAAAGAAATCACTCCAGTTTCAGATGAAGAAATCGCCCCTGTTCCTGAAGTGCTTACGGAGCTCCCAAAACCGGAGCCCGCACCTGCCCTGGAACCAATAAGAGAGGAGATAATCTCTGGCCCGCAGGAAGCAGAAGCTCCTGCATTGAATATAGTATTTCCCACAGTGTTTAACGAATCCCCCCTCAAAAAAGCAGAGGAAACAATAACCCGTTTGGAAACCCAGCTCGGTGGTCAGATGACAGGGAAAACCACCAAGAAGGTGGATGTGGAAGACACAAAAAAGCGCATGATGGAGCTTACAAGGGAACTATTCAAGGAACGTTCTATGGACAGGCGCGCTCAAATCAAGAAAGAAATCGTTACACTAAAAGGTCTGCTTAAAGGGAAAGGAGGAAAAGCAGCTGCAGGAGGGCTTCCCAAAGGTTCGCTTTACACAGCACTCAAAAATGAGCAGGAAATGGAAGTAAAGGAAGCAAAAAACAGAGTACAGTCCATATATGAAGAGAATTTAAAGAGCCTCCTTTCTGCAATGGAAGCCCAGCGTGCGGTTGAGCATAGGGAACCCGCATTCGAAACATTCTCAAAAAACATGGTGCATCTTGAGCACACCCTTATTGAAATACTGGAGAAATATCAGACATACCTCACCGCAAAGCACAGCGCAGAGCTTGCAAAG
>JAUWMC010000009.1 GCA_030613375.1 Microcaldota archaeon | reverse complement strand
TTTTCATGAGTTTTTTGAATTCGTAAAGCTTCTCTGAGCTTATCGGTTCATTTTTTTCGTGCGAATTCATTCTAGTACCTTAACCTCTCCTGTTTCAAGGAGGTATTTTGCAAGCACTACCTTTACTTTTCCTTCATCCACAAACTTCTTTATCACCGGGCTGTTTTGAAGCATGCATTCTTTTACGCAATGCATATTCTCTTCTATTGCCGGGTCAATCTCCTTGTTTTTCTTGAGCGCCGCAGGCTTAATCTTCTTCATGATCTCTCCGAGGTTTCCTGCAAGTTCTCCTTCAAGCTGGCAACACGCAGTTACTGCACCACATTTTGTGTGCCCAAGCACCATTAGAATTGGAGTATTAAGATGCTCAACACCGTATTCAATACTTCCTAACGCAACAGAATCCACAACGTTTCCTGCAGTTTCAATATTGAATATCTCCCCAATGTTCGTGTCAAATATGAACTCCGGACGTACTCTTGAATCTGAACATGTCAGTATGGTTGCAAATGGATGCTGTCCTTCAAGAAGTTCCTTTCTTCTTGCAATAAAATCATACTTCTTTGCATCCCCCTTCACAAACCTTGCGTTGCCTTCCATTAGTCTTTCCATAGCTTCTTCTGCATTCATACCTTTCACCTGTAATACTGCAAATTGAATTTGGGTAAGAATGATTAAAAAAGAGAGGGGATGGAACTTAAAGTTCCTTTACTTCCCCGGTTGAAAGGTCAAAGAAAGTAGCCATTACCTCCACTCCATTGGATTTAATCATTTGCTGAAGCTGCATCAGTTTCTCACTAGTATATGCAGGCATGTGTTCTCCTCTGAGGATGGTTGCAGAAACAAGTGCGTTCATGACCTCAGGGTCAGTTGTAGGGTTATCTCCAATGTTATTTTCAACAATGCTCACGATTTTCTTGAGTTCCGGCTCTCTATTCCCGCTTACTGCAGCACCCACTGCACCGCATTTTGTATGCCCAAGAACCATCAACACAGGAACTCCTTTTTTAACTGCTTCAAGCATCACATCAATTGCAGTAGGAGAAAGAATATTTCCTGCATTGGAAACCACAATCACATTATCATACATATCATGGACCTGCACTCTTGAATCAGAGCATCCGATAACAACAGCATCCGCATATCCTATCTCATTTATTCTGCTTCCAAAAGTACTGGCCATTCTTATTTCAGGATTCAGGTAGCCTACAATTTCGTTCACTGATATCTCGGTATTCTTGAAGGTACTGTTACCATTGCTCCAGATATCCACCTTTTTTACCCCAAGGTGCCTCACTGCATAAAAAACAGAGCCTGCGCCCACACTGTCAAGCCACCCATTATTCTTTGTCGTAACTTCAAAAATCTTTCCCGGCGTTCCCCCATAAGGAATGTCAGTTACATATTTCTTGCTCAGGCCCCCCACAATACGGGGACCCACTGCGAGAACCTTTGGAACCTGCCCCTGGTTTAGCTCACTAATTCTTTTTTCTCCGAAACTTTTCCATTTTCTGGGATGCATCCCGGAAACTTCCTTCAGCCTCATCCCTGCTTCGACGATCTTCATCTGCTTTGCAGTGCCATTCATTTATTTCACACCCACTAATTGTTGTATTTTAATTACTCAAATTAACTTTATAAACACATGTTTTAAGCAATAAGTGCCTATCTAGTCCCACTAGCATGCTCAACCACCCCCTCCAAAAAGTCTATTATTTAAAAAACATTTCCGTTCCTATCGTCTTCTTAAGCGGATATTTATGTGTGGAATAGCAGGCTACATAGGAAAAAAGAATGCAGCGGAACTCCTACTCAAATCCATAAAGAACCTTGAGTACAGGGGCTACGATTCAGTAGGCATGGTTACCCTCTCCGAAGGAAAAATTTCCATGAAAAAGGGGAGGGGCAAGGTCTCGGAAGTTGATTCAAAAGTTGATTTCTCCTCCCTTCCAGGCACGATGGGAATTGCGCACACCCGCTGGGCAACCCACGGAAAGCCTTCCGAAAGGAATGCACACCCCCACATTTCCGCATCCGGGAAAATCGCAATCGTGCACAATGGCATAATCGAGAACTACCTGGAGCTCAAGGAATCCCTGCAGGAATACGAGTTCAAATCTGAAACAGATTCCGAAATCCTTGCGCACCTGATAGACAAACACTATTCCGGAAACCTGAAGGATGCAGTCCTGAAGGCGATCGCACAGCTCAATGGCACATATGCAATCTGCGTGATGCACCAGGATTCCAGGGAACTAGTTGTTGCGCGCAACGGTTCCCCACTTGCCCTGGGAATAGGCGAGGGAGAGAATTTCATAGGCTCGGACGTTTCCGCATTTGTAGAGCACACAAAAAAAGTGATATACTTAGAAGATTTCCAGGTTGCTTCCATAAAGGAGAACTCAGTGGAAATCTACGACGGAAAAGGCAACCCTGTTTCCATGGAAACAAAAACAATAGACTGGGACGTGGAAAAGGCACAGAAGCAGGGCTACAAGCACTTCATGCTCAAGGAAATCCACGAGCAGCCCCAGGTTGTCCGCGACTCCATTTCCATCGAAATCCCGGAGCTTGAAAAGCCAAGGAAAATATTCATAGTTGCATGTGGGACCGCAGGGTACGCAGGCCTCACAGGAAAATACCTTCTTGAAAAATACACACGAATTCCGGTAGAGGTTGTGTATGCATCCGAGTTCCGCTATTCCGACCCGATAATCTGCCCTGGGGACTTATTCATTGCAATCTCCCAGTCCGGGGAAACCGCGGACACTCTGGCAGCGCTCCGCCTTGCAAAGGAAAAGGGTGCCAAAACCCTTGGCATAATTAACGTGCAGGAAAGCACAATCGCAAGGGAAGCAGGCACAGTAATCTACACCCGTGCAGGTCCGGAAATAGGCGTAGCATCCACAAAGGCATTTATCTCGCAATTGGTAGTGCTTTACAAGCTCGCGGAAAAACTCTCTGGAACCGAAATAAGCCTCACAAGCATTCCGGATAAAATCCAGGGTATCCTGAACCAGGAGGGAAAAATCCAGGAAATAGCCAAAAAGTATTTCAGAGTCTACAACTTCCTTTACATAGGGCGGAACTTCAACTTCCCAATCGCATTAGAGGGCGCACTAAAGCTAAAAGAAATCTCCTACATCCACGCGGAAGGGTACGCATCCGGGGAGATGAAGCACGGCCCCATCGCTCTGGTTTCCGATGAGGTTCCCACGGTTGCAATTGCCCCCAGGGATTCAGTTTACCCAAAAATGGTTTCCAACATGCAGGAGATAAAAGCAAGGAACGGGAAGGTAATTTCCGTAGCAACCGAAGGCGATTCTGAAATCCCGGAGCACTCCACGGACACTCTGTACATCCCCGAAACAAGGGAAGAACTCTACCCCCTTCTCACAGTAATCCCGCTCCAGCTCCTTGCATATTACATCGCAGACATGAGGGAATGTGATGTGGACAAGCCCAGAAACCTCGCAAAATCAGTAACAGTAGAGTAGCTAAAGCCCAAGGATTCCCGGAAGCTCATCAACTGTTTCAATTATGTACTCCGGCTTCAGCCCGGTCTTTTCAACTTCTTCCTTCTTGGAGACCCCGCTCAATGCAAATGCGGACTTCAGCCCCTCCTGCTTTGCCATCAAAATATCTGTTTCCAATCTATCCCCAACCATTAGGGTTTCCTCTTTATCCAGCCCGTATTTTTTTATTATCATATCCAAAATGAGCGGTTGAGGTTTTCCAATCACCATAGGCTTCCTTCCCGTGCTCTTCTCAAGCGCAGCTACAATCGCACCCGCTCCAGGTTTTAAGCCCTCTTCTACAGGATAACTTGCATCTTCATTTGATGCAAGGAATACCGCTCCTCCAAGTATCGCCTGGAAAGCAGCAACCAATTTCTCATATGTTAATTTCATATCAAGGCTTGCAACAACCACTTCCGCTTTGTTGCTCATGTCTATTTCCACCCCATTTTTCTCCAGTTCCTTCCGCATCCCTTCACTAAATACAAAAACCCGCTTTCCAGGAAGATTTTCCTTTACATATATAGCTACCCCATACGCGCTTGTATACAACTCTTCCAAGTGCGCTTCAAACCCAAAATTCCGGAGCCTCTCCACAAAGAATTCCCGGGTATGTTCTCCATTATTCGTAAGAAAAAACACTTTAATGCCCCCTTTTCTTATTTTTGCAAGTGCATCTATCGCTCCAGAAACAGGGGTTTTGCCCACATGCAGCACCCCGTCCATGTCAAATATAATGTTCTTGATTGCCATGCTTAGATTACATTACCAAAACTTTTTAACAAGCAGCACCTAATTCACACTATGCACAAGGTTGCCTGCCTTTTTTCGGGCGGAAAAGACAGTGTTTTTGCAGCATTCTGGGCAATGTACAACGGCTGGGACCCAGTACTGGTTACAGTTTTTCCTGAGCCTTACTCAATGATGTTTCATCATCCTAATGCAGAATACACAAAATTGCAGGCAGAAGCGATGGGGCTTGAGCACGTTACATTTAAAACAGGCAAAGAGGGTGAACTTGATAAGTTGAAAGAGGCCCTTGCAGAATTGGACATAAAAGGCATAATCACTGGTGCAATTGCAAGTGAATACCAAAAACAGAGAATAGATAAAATCGGTCACGAGCTCGGGATCCCTACGTACTCCCCGCTTTGGCACAAGGAGAAAGTGCTTGCAGAAGAATTGAAGAATTTTGAGATTTACATTACTGCCGTTTCCGCAGAAGGATTGGGCTCAGATCTCCTTGGAAAAAATTTCAACGAACTCGGAGAAAGAAAAAACATACACCCTCTTCTCGAAGGGGGGGAAGGTGAAACTTTTGTTGCGGATGCCCCATTCTTCAAGAAAAGAATTGAAATAAATGAGTGGAAAACCGAATGGGATGGGGTGCGTGGAATTGCGCACATAAAGGATGCAAAACTGGTGGAAAAATGAACTGGATATTATATCGAGGGGAAAAATTCGATGCGAATTTCTTTTACCAATCCGGAGTAGATATAGACCATTCCTTTTTACTTGTCAGCAGGGAAAGAAGGGTACTTTTGGTTCCAGAAATGAACAGGGAGTATGCAGAAGTTATTTTCAACGGCGAAGTAATTCCTTATAGCAAAAAGCCCATGGAATCCATTGCAAAAATACTGAAAAAATCCGAAACATTAGGGCTGGATTACCGTTCCCTCCCAACCATACTTTATACGCACCTTTCAAAATCCTATAAAAAAACCACTGACATTTCCGAAGAGCTTGCAGAAGAAAGAAGTATGAAGGGAAAGAAGGAACTTTCCATAATGAAAAGAGCAGCAAAGCTCTCTAAAACAATAATTGATGCTGCAGGAGAAAATCCAGAATCCACGGAAAAGGAAACTGCAAAAGAGCTTATCCTCTCAACATACTCTGCAGGGGCAGAGCCAGCATTCAAGCCCATTGTTTCTTCCGGGTTAAACACCTCTTATCCTCACTCAACCCCAACCAAAGCAAAGGTTTCCGGTCCGCTCCTAATCGATTATGGAACAAGGTTGGATAGCTATAATTCAGACATAACAAGGTGCTTCTCCCTTTCCAGGGAGCAAAGCAAAATCTACCATAAGCTCAAGAGAATTTCCGCAAGCATAGTTGATCAAATCCCAAACCTGGAAACGGGTGGAGAGCTTGCAAGACTCGCAAAAGCACTCTACAAAAAAGAAGGGCTCCAGCACCCCCCACACAGCATTGGCCACGGAATCGGGCTGGAAGTGCATGAAAAGCCCTCACTTTCCCTTAGGTCCAATGACAGCTTAGTAGGTGCAACCTTCACAATTGAGCCTTCAGTTTACTTCAAAGGGGAATACGGATTAAGGCACGAAAACGTAGTTTATTTCGACGGCAAAAAAGCAACCATTTTATGAAACTGTTTTAACTGTTCCCTCCGTTTTCTTTTTATGAGAAGGCTGGCTGCATTATTATTCATTCTTATCTTAATTGCCGGATGCCCCCAGGAAGAAGAACGTTATGAATACGTTATTGATTCCCTCTCTATAGAAGGAAGGGAGCATGTTTTCTCGCATGAATACATTATCTTTGTTAAGGTTAGCGAAAATTCATTTGGGCAGGGAAATTTGCTTGCACTCTACCAAAATGGGTCTAAAATCGGAGAACATTCTTTAACAGAGCCGCTCGAAGAATTCATTTTCCCCTGGTCAGTTGTTTCAGTGGGAGAATATCAGCTGAAAGCAGTAATTGAAAGTACTAATGGAACAGCGGTTTCTGATTCAAAAGCGTTTACTGTTTCTGTAAAACCCTTGGGATTTTACGAATTTGAAAACGATGATGCAAGCCACCCTGTGGAAACAGGAGTTTGGTGTGCGCAGGAATTTACTTTGGAGCAGTCAGTTACAATATCCGAAGTTGAGCTGCACCTTCGCTCACCCGTTCCAACTGCAGAAGGAAAAACCGTTTCTCTGGAACTAGTGAGGCCGGACAATGGAACCCCGGGCAATGCAAGCATTGGAATTGTTTCAATGCCATCTACAGGTCTGCCTTCCAACGCAGAGTGGCATTCCTTTGTTTTTGATAAGGAACTTTCTGCAGGAAATTACTGGCTGATTCTCAAAAGGGATGGTACTGCAGGAATAATCGCGTGGACTTATGCAAATGGAGAAAATACAAATGGGGCTTATTGCAAGGACCTAACTGTTTCAGAAGACTGGTTCCCAATAGAAGGAAGTTTCGCATTCAGGATTCAATAACTGATAAGAAATTCTTTAGGATTTCTTCCCCGTTTTCTGTGTGCCATACTTCCGGATGGAACTGGCACCCAAATATGTTCCTTTCTTTATGCCTCATTGCCTCAATTTCGCAGGTTTCCGAGTGTGCAAGTGGCAGGAAACCCTCAGGAAGCTCTTTCACTTCATCAAAATGCGAAACCCACGCAGTAAACTCTTTTGGAATCCCCCTAAACAACAAATCCTCATCATCCACGGTAATCCTTCCCAGCCCATATTCTGCGGAGCTTCCTTTGGCCACCTTTCCTCCAAGTGTATGCGCAATGAGTTGATGTCCCCAACACAGTCCAAGCAAAGGAGTATTTGCCCAGTTTTTGTCCCCCTTCCAGATCCAATTAATTATTTGTTCGCTTACATAATTCTCTCCGGAAGTTACGGAAGAGGGCCCTCCACTGAGTATAATTGCTTCAGGGTTTTTTTCCGCAACCTCCAATAGAGTAGTTCCTTTATTTGGAATGATCTCTCCGGTTTTCCCAAGGTCACGCATATTTCTTTTGATTAAATGGGTATACTGTGAGCCATTATCTACTATTAGAATCATGTAATTATTACTCTCATAAGTATTAATAGCATTTCTCAACTATTTTAACACATGGAGATACTCTCATTCTCAAATGGAATCCTCAAGATATTGGATCAGCGCAAGCTCCCTTTTTCTAATGAATATATAATATGTCAGGATTACAGGGAAGTGGTACGTGCAATAAAGGAAATGGTCGTGAGGGGCGCCCCTGCAATCTCTATTGCGGGAGCATATGCAGTTGCGCAAGCAAAAGGAAAAAAGCAGGATTTTGAGAGAGCAGCAGAAGAAATTATGGCTGCAAGACCTACTGCAGTAGATTTATCCAATGCAGTGGGTTTCATGCTCGAGGGCATAAACGCAGAAAAAGATGAAGTGGAGCTTGCAAAAGAATGGGAAGATTCCATCTATGAAAAATGCTTCAATCTATGCAACCATGGCGCAGAGCTCATAAAAGAGAATGCAAGGGTGCTTACGCACTGCAATACTGGCCCGCTTGCAGTAGGGAAACACGGAACTGCCCTAGGAGTGCTGATTACTGCGCATAAAAAAGGAAAAAATCCATTTGTTTGGGTGGATGAAACAAGGCCCAGGTTCCAAGGCGCATTAACCAGCTGGGAACTGCTTCAGGAACACATCCCACATAAAGTAATTCCGGATTCAAGTGCAGGTTTTCTTATGCAAAAAGAAGAGGTGGATCTGGTCATTGTGGGTGCAGATCGAATCTGCAAAAACGGGGATTTTGCCAACAAAATCGGAACCTATTCGCTTGCAGTTCTTGCAAAGCACCATGGAATCCCCTTCTACGTCGCAGCTCCCACATCTAGTTTGGACCTTTCTCTGGACACAGGAAAGAACATTCCCATCGAAAAGAGGGATGAACGGGAGGTCCTTGAGCCCATGGGCGTGCGTGCATATCATAGGGATTCAAGTGCAATGAATTATGCATTTGACACCACTCCTGCGGATTTGGTCACTGGTTACATCACTGAAGAGGGAGTGCGCAAAAAACCGTAGATTTTTATGTTTTCTTTGCTATTTTTGTACTGTGGGAGAAGAATATACAGGAGTCAAGTTTGAATGCAAGCTTTTCGGTCCCTTGAAGGGGATGGATGTCCAGGTTGAGGAATACCTCTCCATCGACAGTAAACTCAAGAGCTACATATCTCCAAAAAACAACGAAGGGAACATGAGCATGCGCGCAGCAGGAAGTTTCCTCATTAAGGCAGCAGGCTCGGAAATGACCAGGCTCAGTAAAGAAGATGTTTCCTTTGTATATGATATCGATGAGGAAGAATACTCACTGAAAGCAAAGGGAAAACCTCCTTCTTCCGAGTCCTTTATGCACTATTATATCTACAAATTCTACCCTGAAATAAACATTGTATTGCATTTTCATGATGAGCATTTAATGGAAAAAGCAAAGCACCTTCCATCCATAGGTCCATTCCCATATGGGAGCCATGATCTGGCAATAGAGGCAGCAAAAGCAAAGGCAGCAGTAGTTAAAATAATTGAGCACGGATTCGTCGTAAAAGCAAGGAGTTCGCAGGAACTCTTTAGTACATTTACTGCGCTTAGAAGTTTATAGATTATAGTGCAATAACGTTACTAAAAGAATCCCAGCCCCTATAGGTAGTATCCTCATTTTGTGTGGGCAGCAGACATCTTGTTATCTTTCTTTGATTTTCATTCGTAAAGAGTGCAACAACGTTACTAATTACACAGCAGTCAGTATAGGTAACAGTTTTCTAAATTTTCTTTTCAATATCCGCGAAAGCAGAAATTCTCCAAATAATAGAAAGCTTTATAAATCCTCCTTATTAAGAAAAGAAGGCACTGCTAGCCTTGTCTCTGCTCGAACGTCGGACTTTTCCGTCATAGGGTGCTCCATATAATATAGGGCTAGTCATCTAAGGTGGGCTCTTGAAGAAAAAAGCGACGATAAATGTCTTGGAACACCATCTCGTTCCTAAGATGAAGATAATTGGGGAAAAGGACAAGGAAAAACTCCTTAAAAAATACGGAATTTCTGAAAAAGAGCTTCCGCGAATGCTTGCTGATGACCCGGCTTCGGAGGCGTTGGGCGCAAAACCGGGAGAGGTCGTTGAAATAAAAAGGGAAGACCCCACGGGGTCCAATTTGTACTACCGTTTAGTAGTTGAATAGGTGTTTGAATATGAGAACTGCCCTTCTAAATTCATATTTTAAGACGAATAGCCTTGTAAAACAGCAGCTGGATTCCTACAATAGGTTTGTTGAGGTCGGAATGCAGCGGGTTGTTGACAGAGTAGGTAAGATTGAAACCAATGTTGAAGGTTTTGAGCTGAGGCTTGGAAAAATCCGCATTGAACCTCCAAGGTTCTATGAGGTAAAAGGAGGCTACAAGCAAATTACCCCCACGGAAGCAAGGCTTAGGAACATCACGTACGCAGCCCCAGTCTTCTTGGATATAGTCCCGCTTTTCAATGGGATTGAAAGACCTACTTATTCTGATGTTTTTATCGGGGAAATCCCGGTAATGGTTAAATCAAAGCTTTGTTACCTCGCGCTCATGACTCCTGACGAGCTTGTTGAAGCAGGGGAAGACCCTGATGACACGGGCGGATACTTCATTATAAATGGAAGCGAAAGGGTTCTTGTAGGAATTGAAGATCTTGTTCCGAACAAAATCATGACCACTGAGGAAACTACTGGGATAGTTGCAAAGGTTTTCTCTACAAGATATGGATTCCGAGCAAGGTGTGTTGTAACCCGGACCAATGATGGAGTAATGAAGCTCGAATTTCCGGCAACTCCTCCAGATCTTTCCTTTATCCAGATTCTCAGAATTCTGGGGCTTGAAAAGGACAAGGATATTCTGGAAGCGTTCTCAAGCGACCTCATAATCCAGAATGATATTCTCCTTAACTTAGAAAGAGAGGCATCTAAGAGCAGGGAAGAAGCAATCCAGACACTAAGCAAGAGGATTTCCCCCGGACAGCCGGAAGAGTTCAGGCTCTCCAGATTGGACAATCTTATAGAAACATATTTGCTTCCCCATCTTGGAGTAACCAAGGAAGATCGCGCAAAGAAATCATATTACTTAATTAGGATGGCCCAGAGGGCGATCAGGGTTGCAAACAAAAAGCTAAAGCCTGATGACAAGGATCACTATGCAAACAAGAGAGTAAAGCTTGCAGGAAACCTTATGGACGAGCTTTTCAGGTATGCATTCCAGTTCCTTACAAAAGATATAATCTACCAGGCAAGCAGGGCAGATGCAAGAGGAAGGAAACTTCAGGTACATACGCTCGTGCGCCAGGACACATTGGTAGACAGAATCCGCTATGCAATGGCAACCGGAAATTGGATTGCAGGGCAGACAGGTGTTTCACAGCTTTTGGACCGCACAAGCAACCTTGCGATGATGTCCCACCTTAGGAGAGTAATCTCTCCATTGAGCAAAAAACACCCTCACTTCAAGGCAAGAGATCTGCATGGAACCCATTGGGGAAAGCTCTGCCCGAGCGAAACCCCTGAAGGGCCAAGTTGTTCACTTGTAAAAAATCTCGCAATACTTGCACAGGTAACAAAAGGCGCTCCGGAAGAGGAGGTAATCGAACTCGTGAATAAGTTCGGTCTTGAGAAGGAATGGAAGTGATTTTTATGGTGAAAAAGAAAACTGCTCCTAAGAAAAAAGCGACAAAACCTGTAAAAAAGGCAGCTAAGGTTACAATAATTAAGCCAGCCTCAAAGAAGAAAACAGCAAAGCAGGAAAAAGTAAACACTGCTGTTTACGTAAACGGAAATCTTATGGGGTTCCACCCGGATGGCGCTGGCCTTGCTGGACGCCTCAGGGAAAAGAGGCGCATGAACGAGCTTAACTATGAAGTGAACGTGTTTTACAACGATCGCACAAACGAAGTCTTCATCAATACAGATGCAGGAAGGGTGCGCAAGCCATATGTAGTTATTGAAGAAGGGAAGTCTAGGCTTACCCCTGAAGTCCTAAATAGAGTACGCTCAGGTGCACTTTCTTGGGAACACCTCGTAAAGATGGGTGTAATCGAATACCTTGATGCAGAAGAGGAGGAAAATTCACTGATTGCGCTTAGTGAGGAGGAAATTTCTTCCAACCACACACATTTCGAAGTTCTTCCCTCAACCATTTTTGGGGTAACTTCTTCCGTGCTTCCTTATCCGGAACACAACTCAGCACCAAGAATTACGATGGCTTGCTCAATGGCCAAACAATCTCTTGGGCTTTATGCAGTGAATTTCAACCATAGGTTTGATACTCGAGCATATGTGATGTATTACCCTCAAAATCCTCTGGTATCTACTGATTTGTATAAGACCCTTAATATGAAGAAAAAGGCCGCAGGCCAGAACTTCGTTGTTGCAATTACAGCATACAAAGGATACAACATGGGAGATGGAACAGTAGTGAACCGCAATGCAATCGACCGTGGACTAGGAAGAGCAATGATGCTCAAAACTTATGATAGCGAAGAGCGCCTTTACCCAGGAGGGCAAAGGGACAAGATTGAAATTCCCACTCCGGATGTAGTTGGTTATAGGGGAGATGAACCATACCGATTCTTAGATGAAGATGGAATAATTTATCCCGAGAGCCAGCTTACAGGAAAAGAAGTGCTGGTGGGAAAAACTTCCCCCCCAAGGTTCCTGGAGGAAATTTCTGTCTTTGGAGTTGTTGAAGAAAAAAAGAGGGAAAGTTCCCTCTCTTTGAAGTCTGGAGATACTGGGGCTGTTGATGCAGTTATGGTTACGGAAGCACCGAGCGGAAACAGGCTTGTAAAAATCAAGATCCGCACACCAAAGATTCCTGAAGTTGGAGACAAGTTTGCTTCAAGGCACGGGCAGAAAGGAGTAATCGGCCTTCTTTTGAAGCAGGAAGATATGCCATTTACCAAAGACGGAATTGTACCAGACCTAATCCTCAACCCGCACGCAATTCCTTCGAGGATGACTGCAGGGCATCTTCTTGAAACCCTTGGAGGAAAGGCTTCCGCGCTTGGCGGAAAGCTAATGGACGGAACTGCATTTAGCGGAAATACGAGAGAAGATTACGTAAAGGTGCTCAAAGAACAGGGCTTTAATGAAGAGGGCGAGGAGTGGCTTTATGATGGAATCACTGGCCAGAAAATAAAAGTGAAACTATTTATCGGTCCGGTCTATTACCAGAGGCTCCACCACCTTGTGTCCAACAAAATGCATGTGAGGAGCAGAGGGCCTGTTCAGTTACTTACCCTCCAACCTACCGAAGGAAGAGCAAGGGAAGGAGGCCTTAGGTTTGGAGAAATGGAACGTGATTGCCTTATCGGGTACGGCGCGAGCATGGTAATTAGGGAAAGACTTCTTGAGGAAAGCGACAAGACAATCCAGCTCGTATGCAACAAGTGCGGCATGTTTGCGTACAAGGACCAGATAAAAAACAAGCAAATTTGCCCGCTCTGCGAGGGCGCAGACATCTCTCCGATAGAGATGAGTTATGCATTCAAGCTTTTGCTTGGGGAAATACGCTCGATGTTTATATTCCCGCGCATTATCCTGAAGGACAAAGCGTGAGGTGGCTATTATGGAGAACATTGAAAAAATAATTGGCAAGATTCGTTTTTCCCTTTTCTCTCCCGAGATGGTGAGGGAAATCTCAGGAGCAAGGGTTGTAATCCCGGATACCTATGATGATGATGGGTACCCAATTGATGGAGGGCTTGTGGACTCAAGGCTCGGAGTCGTTGACCCGGGCCTTAGATGCAAAACCTGCGGAGGAAATGTAAAGGAATGTCCAGGCCACTTTGGCCACATCGACCTCGTTCGACCTGTTATCCACGTGGAATACGCAAAATCAATGTATGAGGTAATACGTGCAACCTGCCCGCACTGTTTCAGGGCAACAGTTGAACACCGCAAAGAAAAACCTCCAAAGGGAAAGTGCCCTCATTGCAAGGGAGAGCTTCCAGATATTAAATATCTAAAGCCAACTACTCTTTTCAGGGACGGGAACTCAATGCTTCCTACTGAAGTGCAGGATTGGCTTGCCTCAATTTCCAATGAGGAACTTCAGAAACTTGGATGGAACACTGATTATGCAAGACCGGAATGGGCAATACTTTCAGTATTGCTTGTTTCTTCTGTAAAGGTAAGGCCTTCAATTACACTTGAATCCGGAGAAAGAAGCGAGGATGACCTTACACATAAACTTGTAGATATTATCCGTATTAACCAGAAATTAGAAGCAAATATTAATGCGGGTGCACCCCAGCTGATTATCGAGGACCTTTGGGAACTTCTCCAGTACCACATTACTACATATCTAAATAATGAAACTGCAAACATCCCACCTGCAAGGCACAGAAGTGGAAGGCCGCTCAAGACGCTTGCGCAGAGGCTCAAGGGAAAAGAGGGAAGGTTTAGATACAATCTTCTTGGAAAGAGGGTAAACTTCTCAGCACGTACTGTTATTTCTCCAGACCCGAAAATCCGCCTGGATGAAGTGGGTGTCCCAAAAGCAATTGCGGCAGAACTCACAATTCCTATAGCAGTAACAGAGTGGAACGTTGAGGAATGCAGAAGGTATGTGCTTGCGGACAAATATCCTCGGGCAATCTACATCATCCGCCCGGACGCGAGAAAGATGAAGATAACCGATGAGCTACGGACAGATCTTGCGGCAGATCTCAAAATCGGATCCACCATCGAAAGGCAAATTATCAATGGAGACATTTCACTTTTCAACAGGCAACCTTCTCTTCACAGGGTTTCTATGATGGCACATGAAGTGCGTGTTCTTTCGGGAAAAACCTTTAGGCTCAACCCAGTCACCACTCCTCCGTACAACGCGGACTTTGATGGAGATGAGATGAACCTGCATATTTTGCAGACACAGGAATCCCAGGCAGAGGCGCGCCTGCTCATGAAGGTAGAGGATCAGATTATCTCTCCCAGGCATGGGCACGCAATTGTGAAACCTCAGGAGGACCACGTTTCAGCAACCTACTTCTTTACAAGGGATGATGCAATATTTACAAAAGAACAGACAGCAAACCTTCTTTATATTGCAGGAATAACCAAACTCCCGAAGCCAGATAAGGGAAAGAACTACACAGGAAAACTTATCTTTTCAATGTTGCTTCCGGACGACTTCAGCATTAAAATCAGATCCAAGCTGAAGGAGGAAATCGTAATCGTCAAGGGAAAACTAAAGAAGGGTGCAATCGAAAGTAGGGCAATTGAAAAAGACCTGCTCGAGAAGATGTTTATCAACTACGGCTCCGCATTTACAAGGAAGTTCATAGATGATGTTACTCAAATGTCACTTGAAGCGCTTGCCTGGCACGGATTCAGCGTTTCGATGGCAAGCTACACCCTCAGTGATAAGGCAGAGAAGAAGGTACATGAAATCGGTGATAAAGTAAAGAGGGAAATCGAGAACCTCATTCTCCAATACAAAAACGGGAAACTTGGAAGATCACCAGGCCTTACTCTCAGGGAAACACTCGAAAGCAGTATCATGATGGCCACTTCCAAGGCTAGGAATGATGCAGGAAAGATTGTTGAAAGTGATTTTGGCCTTACCAACCCATCTATTATCATGGCCACGATTGGAGCAAGAGGAAGTCTTCTTAATGCAATCCAGATGGGTGCGCTCGTAGGCCAGCAGGCAATTAGAAGCAAGAGGCCTTCGCGTGGTTACTACAAGAGAGTGCTTCCTTTCTACTTACAGGGCCAGCTTACTGCAAAAGAGCGCGGTTTTGTGTTCAGCTCATTTAGGGAGGGCCTTAGGTCCGATGAATTCTTCCTTGCATCAATGGGAGGAAGGGAATCACTGGTCAATACGGCTATCCGCACAGCCCGCTCTGGATACATGCAAAGAAGGCTTATTCACGCACTCCAGGACCTCATAATCGAAGAAAGGGGTGAAGTAAGAAATGGAAGGGGAGATATAGTCCAGTTTGTTTATGGAGGAGATTGCAACGACCCGATGTTCGCCACAAGGGCGGATTATTTCGAATCGACCCGTCAAGATGACGTGGATACAGTATGAGGTGTTAACTATGGCAAAAGCATCTACAAAAATAATCCCATATTCCGCTGTTGGTATTGTTGCTGCACAAAGTCTTGGGGAACCAGGCACGCAGATGACAATGAGGACATTCCACTATGCAGGTGTAGCAGAGCATGTTCCTACGGGTCTTCCGAGGCTTATTGAGCTTGTGGACGCAAAGAAAGAACCCAAGAAATCCATCGTGGAAGTTCATCTTGCAAAAGAGCACAAAACCAAGGAATCCCAGGCAAAGGCGCTTGCAAAGGAAATGGAATCCGTATTACTTCCGGAAGTTGCAATCGTCAGTGAAAACATGGCTGAGAAGAGGATTATCCTTAAGCTCAAAACTGAGGATGCAAAACTACTTGGAGTAACAATGGAAATGCTCAAGGAAGCGGTAAAGAAAACAGTTGGAGCAAACAAGGTTGAGCAGAGAGGAGATAAGATTTCCGTGAGGCTCAAGGATGACAAGGAGAAGGAAAAGCCGCTCAAGGATCTCAGAAAACTCACAACGAAAATCAAGAAGACCCTTGTGAAAGGAATCTCAGGAATCAATAGGTCCGTAGTGATTAAGGACAAGGGAGAGTACTTTATCCGCGCAAGTGGGTTCAACATAAAAGATATCATGAAACTCAAGAACGTTGATCCCTTTAGGATTTACACAAACTCAGTAATGGAGATTGAAAAAACTTTTGGGATTGAGGCAGCAAGGAATGCAACAATAAGGGAAATGCAAAGTGTTATGGACCTACAGGGCATCTCCGTTGACATTAGGCATATCATGCTCCTTGCAGATGCAATGACTTCAGATGGGAAAGTGAAATCTATCGGAAGGCACGGGCTTTCTGGAGAAAAGGCCGGAGTTATGGGCCGTGCAGCATTCGAGGAAACAATCAAGCACCTTGTAAATGCCTCGATTATAGGGGAAGATGACAACCTAGTAGGAGTAACCGAGAACATAATCGTAGGCCAGACCATTCCGATCGGAACAGGGAGAATCAAGCTTGGGATGAAAACCAAAAAATAATGTTAATTGTTAGAGGTAATAACTATGGAAGAAGAAAAGGTTGAGAAAGCCGAAGAGGCTGGAGAAACCCCGGAGACCAAAACAAGAGTCAGAATAAAGTCAAAGAACAAGGTAATCCGGAAAAGGAAATCCAAGAAGGAAAAAGAGAACCCGCTATCAAGCGCTATCCGCCTTGCGGTGGAGAGTGGAAAGGCAGGTTTTGGTTCAAGGAAGGGAGTGAGAGAGCTCCTGCTTGGAAGCGTTAAGTTGGTTGTAGTTGCAGGAAATGTTCCCCCCGCGCTCGCGGAAGATGTAAGGATTTATGGGAAGATTTCCGAAATTCCCCTCGTGGAGTTTCCGGGTACAAGTCTTGAATTGGGTTCAATTTGCGGAAAACCATTTCCGGTTTCCGTGCTCGCGATTTACGATGAAGGTGTTTCCAACATAATGGAATTTGGCAAGAAGAAGTGAGAGCGTGGAAATAACCGGGGAAGACCTTAAGCTGATAAACCTATTCGAGTCCATTACAGGAGTTATCCCTTCAGACATGGAAATCGTGGGGGAGGGAATAGTTTTTTTAGTGGATGATGCCAGCCTTGGCAAAGCAATAGGAAAAAAGGGCGCAAACATCCAAAGACTTAGGCTGAAGCTCAATAGGAACGTGCTCGTTTCAAAGAATGACAATGAGCCTGAGGCGTTTCTCCGCGGTTTTTTCAACAATATAGAGATCCTCTCCTTCGAGATGAGGGAGGCACCCGGCCAGAAGGCCGTATTCATCACGGTGCCAGATTCTCAACGTGGAATTGCAATAGGGAGGGGTGGAATAAGAATAAAGGCAGCAAAGGCTTTCCTTAAAAAGAAGTTTGGGGCAGATTTGATGCTCAAGACACGGAGAGTGGGATAAGGTTTATAAACAAATCGACGCTAAAATGTAGAATATCGTCAGATTTTCGTTGGTGATCATATGGGAAATGGTGAATTTGCAGGAAGAAACATAGAAAGGAAGAGGAAAAGGGAGCGCTGGCTCCGAAAGAAGTGGAAGAGGACTGCCCTCAAGCTCAAGAATAAGTATGACCCTCTCGAGGGGGCGCCGCAGGCAAGCGGAATCGTTCTGGAGAAGGTAGTGCTCGAGCAGAAGCAGCCGCACTCAGGTTTGATCAAGTGCGTGAAGGTGCAGCTTATTAAGAACGGAAAGGTTGTAACCGCATTCCCCCCGAGGGATAAGGCAATTACATTCATTGATGAGCACGACACAGTGGTCATCGCAGGGCTGGGAGGATCTCAGCGAGGTCAGATGGGCTCCATTCCCGGAGTTAGATACAAGGTGGTCAGCATAAATGGAATTGACCTCCAGGCAATGAGGCACGGGAAGAAGGAGAAGGCCAAGAGGTAGATTTGAATGAAGCTCTTTGGAAAATATGAACTGGACGAGGTTGAAGTTAAAGATGTCAGCCTCAGGAGTGCACTCTCCTTCGAGGGTGTTAATTACAGGGCACATACTTTTGGAAGGCATGCAAAAAAACAACATGCAAAGACAAAAGTAAATGTGGTCGAGAGGCTCACAAATAAGCTCATGAGGGGTGGAACTGGTGAGAAAACCTCTGGTAAAGTTATCCGTACTAAGGGCAGGCTGCAGGGAAAAAAACAGCAGGTTTTAGGAGTAGTGGAAAAAGCTTTTGATATTGTTGCGGAAAAAACCAAGAAGAACCCTGTACAAGTTCTCGTGGATGCGCTTGAGAACTCAGCGCCCCGTGAAGAAGTCACAAGAGTATCCCACGGTGGAGTGAGCTACCAGATCGCAGTGGATGTATCCTCATCTAGAAGGCTTGACCTTGCTTTGAGGAATATTACGCTTGCAGCGCTTATGCGCTCATTCAAAAAGCCGGTTTCGCTTTCTGAATCACTCGCGAATGAGATTCTCTACTCAGCGAACAATGATGTGCAAAGCAGTTTTGCCATTAAGAAGCGTGATGAGGCAGAGCGGATGGCGAGGAGCGCAAGATAGCTCCTTTTTTTATTATTTTTCTTTGGTGAAGATTATGGTTAGGAAAGAAGTTGTAGTAGGCGAAGTACAAAGGATTATGGAAAACACGGCCAACGTGAGGAACATTGCAATTATCGCACACGTTGACCATGGAAAGACTACTCTTACGGACTCTCTTGTTGCAAGGGCTGGGCTTATCTCCAAGCAGCTCGCAGGAGAGCAGAGAATGATGGACTTTGATGAGCAGGAGCAGGCACGTGGAATTACAATCAAGTCCGCGAACATCTCACTCGGGTTCAAGTATAATGGCGAGGATCACCTCATCAATTTGATTGATACGCCCGGACACGTAGATTTCGGAGGGCATGTTACCCGTGCACTTCGTGCAGTAGATGGAGTATGCCTTGTTGTGGATGCAGTTGAGGGAGTTATGCCTCAGACCGAAACAGTTCTTAGGCAGGCGCTCAAGGAACGCGCAAAACCTATTGTTTTCATCAACAAAGTAGACAGGCTTATCAACGAGATGAAGCTTGACCAGGCAGCAATGCAGGAAAAGCTCGTAAAGGTAGTTACGGGCATAAACAAAATCATCCTTGCAAACTGCCCTCCTGAGTTCAAGAAGGACTGGGAAATCAAGATTGAAAATGCAAACATTGCGTTCGGTTCCGCATTCCATAAGTGGGCAGTGAGCGCAACCTCAATGCAGAGGTTCAACATCACCTTTAAGGACATTTACGAGAAGTGCAGGGATGGAGATCACCAGTTTTTAGTGGACAAATCCCCTGTGGATGATGTGCTTCTAGAGATGGTAATCCAGAATCTCCCCAGCCCGGCTGTTTCTCAGAAATATAGGATGCCTGCAATATGGAAAGGAGACCCGGAATCAGAAATGGGGAAGCAGATGATGTTTTGCGACAAGGGCGGAAAGGCAATTGGAATCTGTTTTGGAGTTGTTTATGATGAACATGCAGGAGAAGTCGCAATAGTTAGACTTTTTTCCGGAAAGATTGCAAAAGGAGACCAGATGTATGTATTCTCCAAGAAGAAATTCTTCAAAATTCAACAGGTGGGAATCTACATGGGCCCAGATCGTGTACCCTCAGAATTCCTCTGTGCAGGAAACATTGGTTCAATCGTAGGACTCAAGGACATCTACATTGGTGAAACCCTAGCTAGCTCTGATGATGTAGAGCCATTTGAAGATATTAAGCACGTTTCCGAACCAGTAGTTACAAAATCCATTGAGGCAAAGGAATCTAAGGATCTTGCAAAGCTTATTGAGACTTTGAGGGGTCTTTCAAAGGAAGACCCGACCCTCAGGGTTACAATCAACCAGGAAACAGGAGAACACCTTCTTTCAGGAATGGGTGAGCTCCACCTGGAAATTATTGAGTATAAGATTTCCAAGGAGAAAGGAATCAATATCACCACTTCTCCCCCGATTGTAGTATATAGGGAAACCATTACCAAAAGGTCCAATATGGTGGAAGGAAAATCTCCAAATAAACACAACAAGTTCAAGATATATGTGGAGCCCCTTGACCCGAAAATCATGGAAGCAATCGAACTCGGGAAAATTCCGCAGGGCAAGCCTAAAGGAAAGGAACATATCCAGGTCCTTGTTGACCTTGGAATGGAACGTAGTGAAGCAAAGGGAATCTGGGACATCAAAGGTAGCAATATGTTAGTTGATGTTACTAAGGGTGTTCAGTACCTAAATGAAGTGCAGGAGCTTGCGATTGAAGCATTCGAGGAGGCCATGACCAAGGGTCCGCTTGCACAAGAAACAGTAACTGGAGTAAAGGTAACTCTTGCCGATGCAACTCTACATGAAGATAACGTGCACAGGGGCCCCGCACAGGTAATCCCTGCAATCAAAAGACCGATTTACGCATGCATGATTGATGCAGGGGTTTCTTTGATGGAGCCAAAACAGAAAGTTCTCATTACCACTCCACAGGAATATGGAGGAGAGGTAATCAACATGACCAATGGAAGGAGAGGTCAACTTTTGAACATGGAGCAGGAAGGAGAAACATCTGTTGTGCATACTATCCTGCCTGTTTTCGAGCTCTTTGGATTTTCAAATGCAATCCGTGGCGCAACACAGGGCCGCGCAACCTGGTACCAAGAATACCATGGGTATGAGAATGTGCCAAAGGACCTAGTTCCGAAGATTGTGAGGCAGATCCGAGAGAGGAAGGGCCTTAAACCAGAACCTCCAACAGTCCAGACTTTCCTTGAGTAGTTTTTTATTTTTAAAATAAAAGAAATGGGGCGTTTTGCCCCTTTTTATCTTCTTATGCACAAAGCCTTTCAATTCCCCTGAGTTTTGGCATGGCTAACTTTAATGCACTTTTCAGCTCCTGGGCCCCATCCTTTCCAATGGCAGTTTCCAATGCCTTTGGACGCATTTTGTTTAGCCTGCTTGCCCCATCAACTATATTTCTTATCAGGGTAGTTGGGCAAGAGGGGGGCACACCAAGTTCCTCTTTGAGGTGAATTCCCTTCTCTTCTGCACCTGCCAGTGCATTCTTGAGCGGCTTTACCAGGTCCCGTACCTCTCTAGGTGGGCTTCTAACCAGAACTTTCCTGCGCCGTGCTTCTTTCATTGCTTCAAGGAGCCTGGCTACTGGGATTAAAACTTCTCTTCCGCCTGCTTTAGTTTGAGTGCTCTGGATTTTTTGCTTTGGCCCCCGTCCAAAACCGCGCCTAAATTCCCCTTTCTTGTTTCTCATGTGCGCCATTCAGACCACCCTCCCTTTGTCCTGAGTTGCAGGGGCAGCAGCCCTTTTTAGGAGCATTTCCATGTTTTTAAGCGCGGGGATCTGGGCTTGCAACACATGAATGTGCAGGCAGACTGAAGTTACAAACTCGGAGCCCAGTTCTTTCCCTAGCAGCCCCCGCATTTCGTCCTGCATGAGCCTCCCTGCATGTGCAATCGTATTCAGGTCGTCCTGCAGGACATCTGCTGGCACCGTTCTCAGCAGTTTGAGCTCTTCGCCCAGCCCTATCCCTTGCGTTTGCCCTTTTTCGGCAACCTTTTCGAGGACTTCCTGTAGGGAAGGCCCTCTATTGCTGCTCTTTAGGATAAGGATTTTCTTATCCAGGGCTAAAGTTATCCTCAGGGCAGATCCGCAAAGCCGCTCCCTACCCTGTGGGCCCGTTTCTATGAGCCCTATCCTTGGGCCTGGTTTAACCGGAGGCCCTTCCTTTATTATTCTTACAGTCTGTTGTTGCATTTATCATCACCTATTTTTTTGTTTCATCTTCGGAGAACGTCCGAACATTTTATATGAAAAAATCAAGGAACTCTAAATTTTGTTCTGGGGTATTTTGTTTAGTAGTGGGCGGGGGCCCAGAAATAGTAGTGATGATAGAAATAGCAAGTGCTAGCACTTAGAGTAGTGACAATCGAATCCAATCTGGTTTTTCGTTTTTGCAATTTCATTTGCAACTACCTTAGTCCATCCTTTAGTTTCGGAGTTTTTAAAAATTAAACGGTCATGTAACCATGGTTACATAAACCCTCAAACGGCCCTAGCTATTATACCCTGGAGGCGGGCATTCTTCTTCAAAACTTTCCACCCACACTCCTCCAATCTCTTGGCAACTTCCCCCATAATATCACGTTTCTTTTTCCCCATGCTTCCCACATAATGGAAAAGCAAAGCATCTTTTTTGCAAATCCTCCTCAGTTCTCTGTACAATCCTCGTGAATATAACTCCCCGGCTTTGCTGAACCTAGGTGGATCATGAATAACTTTTGTAAACTTCCCATCATCTTCTCCCTTAATATAATCCAAACAGCTTTTCTCCCCAATAATCTCAATCCGTTTTCTCTCGAAAAGCTCCTTACTCCACGGATTCCATTTTGCCATCGCAATCACCGCAGGGGAAAGCTCAACCGTAACAACCCTGTCTGCTTTTTTGCTTGCTGCAATTGCAGTATAGCCAAGACCCATGCAGGTATCCAATACAACATCACTTTGCACCAGCCGCAGCGTCCTAACAACTAATTTAGAATAATCAAAAACATCTTTGAAATCCTTAACCAAATGCATCCGCAGCCCATCAATCTCCAAAATGGGTTTTCCCCTCATCATCCTAAGCCGATACAAACCCTTATCAAAAACAGCAACTTTCCAAAGTTCTTTTCCATCCCATGCATAAACAAAATCCCCCTTCACTTCATCCAGCGGAACCCCTTTCAGCTCATCAGTAACCTCAGTTACACTCTTCCCCAAATCCAAGGAAAGCTTCCGCTCCCCATCCAGGTATTTCTCAACAATTTCCTTCGTTAAATAAATCATTTAATCTCAATCCAGTCCGTTTCCATATAGCTCTGAAGAGCTTTAGGCACCTTAATCCCCTTATCCTCCTGGTGATTCTCCACCAGCGCAATAAAGCATCTCCCTACAGCTACCCCACTTCCATTCAAAGTATGCACAAACTCATTTTTTCCCTCCCTCCTAAACTTGATATTTGCTCTCATCGCCTGGAAAGTCTCGCAATTAGAACAGGAGCTAATCTCCCTGTATTTATCCTGGCTTGGAATCCACACCTCCAAATCATATGTTTTAGTGGCCCCAAAGCCCAAATCCCCAGTACATAACTCAATAACCTGATATGGAAGCTCTAATCCCTGCAGGACCTTCTCCGCATCTACTGTAAGCGATTCAAGCTCCTTGTAGCTCTCCTCAGGTTTTGCAAATTTAACCAGCTCTACTTTCCCAAATTGATGCTGCCTCATCAATCCTTTAATGTCTCTCCCATATTCTCCTGCTTCTCTCCTAAAACACTGCGTAAATGCACAATACTTAAGCGGAAGTTTTTCTTCCTCCAATACCTCCTCTCTGTGTAAATTAGTAAGAGGAACTTCAGCAGTTGGCACCAACCACAGTTGATCCTGCTTTTCCTCCTCTTCAGTCTGGTACAAATCTCCCCCGAATTTCGGAAGCTGACCTGTTCCCACAAGGCACTCTTCCTTAACCATGTACGGAAGCCCAAATTCAGTATATCCCGCACTCTCTGCCATTTTCAGCATGTATTGTGCAAGCGCTCTCTCCAGCTTTGCAGCCCATCCTTTCATTACCGTAAATCTGTGTCCTCCAAGCTTAACCCCCCTCTCAAAATCGATAGCTCCCGTACGAACTCCAAGCTCATAGTGGGGCTCAACGTCCCCACTTTTCTTTGAAGGCTCCCCCCATTTTCTCAGCTCCACATTTCCGTTTTCATCCTCCCCTTCAGGAACACTTTCATGAGGGATGTTTGGGATAGTTAACATGACTTTTCTTTTTTTCGCTTCAAATAGATTTTCTTTTACTTCTATTTCCCCTAGTTTTTTTGCGATTTCCTCCCCCTGTTTAATCAATTCTCCCGCGTCTTCACCTTTCTTTTTCGCTTCCGCTATCTGAGGTCCCAGTTTATTCCGTTCAGCTCGAAGCTCATCCCCTTCCCCCTTTTCTTTCCTCCACTCATTATCCATCTTTACAAGCTCATCCAATACCCCCGTGTCCGCGCCCCTCTTTTCCAATGCCTTGCGAATCTTTTCGGGTTCTTTCCTGAGCAATTCTTTGTCAATCATGAACATCACTTCTCAATATCTCTATTCAGAAATCTTTAAATGCCCAACATCATGCTTTTAATATATTTCCATAAATAGAATTCCCTGCTTAATCAGCTCCTGTAGTCTAGCCCGGCCAAGGACTCCGGACTCTCACTCCGGTAGCCCGGGTTCGAATCCCGGCGGGAGCATCTACCTTTTAGGTTTGGTGTCTCTTTCGAGATTCTAACCTTTAGTTCGAATCTGAGACACCCTAATGCTCCAAACTTTTTGAGGGTTTGTGAGCAGGTGTCCAAGCATACCACATGTGGGATAAATCATTAAGAAGAATGATTGAGGTTGGTATGTATGGACAAATGTGATATCCACAATACGACTAGAAAGTTGGAGCGGGCTCTCATTAGATTAGAGAGCCGGGAGGAGATAATCCTCAGGAACAGGAATAAAATATCTGAATTTTGCAATTACTGTCTTAGCATTGGGATGAAGGCCAATAGAAGATACAAGTACTTCTCCTTGCTCATCTGGCTTTCAAGAGTTCTCAACAAACCATATGAAGATGCTACAAAAGAAGATTTCATTAAAATTCTCTGTGATCTGGAAAAAGGCAAGTATTCCAAGTGGAGCATAGTTGACCGGAAAGTAACAATAAAACGATTTTACAAGTGGCTCAAGGGACAGGACGAGGTGTACCCTCAGGAAGTAAAGTGGATAAAGAGCCGTGTCAGGCTTGAGCAGTGTAATCTTCCTGACAGGCTTTTGACTTGGGATGATGTCAAGAAGATGGCTAATGCAACAACTAAACCTCGGGACAGGGCATTCATAACCAGTCTCTATGAAAGTGGGTGCAGGATAGAAGAGATCATCACATTGCAAATCAAGAACATAGTTTTTGATAAATATGGTGCACTAATTAGGGTAACTGGAAAAACAGGCAGCAGACCGATAAGGCTTGTTTATTCTGCCCCAGCACTCTCCACATGGCTAAACTTTCATCCATTTAAAGATGATCCCAGCGCGTATGTATTTTGCAAAGAGCAGTTTGATGGAAAAGCGACTAAGGCACCCCCTGGTTACAATGCAGTACGGAAGTTAACTCAGCAGATTGCCAGGAAAGCTGGCATAACCAAAGAGGTCAACCCCCACGCTTTCCGCCATGCACGCGCAACTGAGTTAGCCAAATCCCTCACAGAATCCCAGCTATGTGCTTTCATGGGATGGACACTAAAATCCAGAATGCCTGCGGTTTATGTTCATCTGAGTGGAAGGGACATTGATAATTCAGTATTGGAACTCTACGGGATACAGCCAGAAGAAAAAAACAACACGCTTGAACAACTCATCCCGTGCCAGAAGTGCGGAACCAGAAATATGGCAGATACTAATCTTTGCATTAGTTGCGATGCTCTTTTGAATAAGAATATGGCTCCTGAGATTAAGAGTAAACCCGAAACACAGGAAAAAATCTTGGAATCATTACGTGCGGAAAAGGTTGAAGAGACAGTTTTGGGAACATATGGTATGCAGAAAGATGAAACAGATCGATCTATTCCCTGTCAGGGATGTGGATTTGCGAATTCAGCAGCATCTAAATTCTGCAATAAGTGTGGTTCCCAAGTACATAACAAGCGTGCAACAACTAGTGAAAAGAGCGATACAAATCTGTTGGATGTTTTTATGAAAGATCCAGAATTTAGGGAAGTATTATTAAAGAAGATGAAGAATGATAGTGGGGGCTTAGCCGAGGTGATACAATGACTTCGATACATAATCCATTTACGCCTAAATCCGGGATAGAACCCAGTTTTTTTGTCGGGAGGGAAAAAGAAATAGATTTTTTCAAGCAAGCTTTAAAAGATACTGAAGCCGGAAAACCGAAGCATTTTGTTATACAGGGTGACTGGGGCTCAGGCAAAACTAGTCTTTTGCGGGAGTTCAAGAAGATAGCCCAAAAAGAAGGTTCTCTTTGTTCTATGATTTCCGTACGTGATTTTGAAGGAAAAGATCGCCTTCGTGATGGTATAGAATACTTATTGGGAGAAATCGCAACACGACTTCCGCTTGATGTGAGCAGGCTGCAGAAATTCGTAAAAGAACTATCTTCGATAGGCATCTCTATTGCAGGTACCGGATTCCAATTTTCAAAGGACAGAGGAAGAGTTGACCCACAGACTTTATTTTATTCCAGTCTGCTTAATCTTTGGTCTGATCTACAGGAAGAAACAAAAGTCCTTATTGTTCTTATTGATGATGTCCAAAATTTCTCATCCATTTCCCAGATTATGACCACAATCAGACAGGTGCTTACTGATGAGAAAATCAACAAAGAAACAAAGCTCTTGTTTGTTTTAGCCTCTACTTATGATGGGTGGAAGCCTTTTCTTAAGCGAAACCATCCAGTGGGCAGATATTTCACACCGCGTATGAAACTAGAAAATCTTTCAGCATCTGACACTGATCAATTCATGCTTACGTGCTTGCAGAATTCGGGAGTCACTTTTTCAAAGGAAGTAAGAAAATATGTTTATCACTATACGCAGGGTCATTTATACGAAACTCATATTCTTTGCAATGAGTTGTTTGAGAGCCAACTCAAGGGAAAAGTAAGGAAATCTGCCTTTGGACCAGCTTTAATACGTTCTTTGGAAACGCTTGGCGAAGAAGTATTTTCCCACCTCTTTGAATCTGCCAGCCCTACAGAAAAACAGTTACTTAGAATAATCGCAAAACATGAAAAACCTCTTCTTTTTTCAGATATTCACTCTACTGCAACAGAGAAATATGGTATGTTAAAATCAAACGTAGCAGTGGGTTTAGATAGGCTTGTTATAAAAAGAGTGATAACTAAGCCAGAAAGAGGCATGTATTCAATTGATGATAATCTATTCAAAACATTTATTCTTTTTGAAACTGGAGGAAGTTAGTATAGTTTACATTTTAGGCTTATTTTTGTAAACTTTGTAAACAATGTATATATCTATCATTTTAGCATCAAATTTCCCTAAAGTTTACAATGTTTACATAGATGTGCGTTTTTTGTAAACTTTGTAAACTCTTATTTTCCACAGATATATGGATACGATTCTTTAAGTCAAAAAAATCAACAAAAAGAGTGCATCCTTATATGTTTCGCATATTTTCTTTTGTTAAATTCGCAGATTAGGCACTTCCGCGGAAATTTTCCGCGGAAATCCTGTTTACACTCCCGCAACACATTAATATGATGGTCAATGCAACATATTGTAGTTGTGGAAGGTGCCATAATATGAAAAAGCAAAAAGAGGTTCTCGCCCGGATTATAGAAGCGGTAGATGCCAGACCGGTCACATTCATGAGCTTGTGCCGGAAATCGGGTTATAGCTCCAAAACAGTGAGGAGATACCTTGAGATGATAGAGTATGTCCAAAGGGATGGGAATAAAGTAGAGATAGCAAGGGATGGGTTCAGGGTGATTATCAAGAGGCCACAGAGGCAACCTACGGCCTTTCCCAGCCCCTGAGCACTATGAGCGTCTGTGTCTGTGCGATATGAGACACTTTTTTTAAGGCGCTCAAAAACAAAATTATCTTTCCATGTTTCTGTTATGGCGTTGGATCATACAAAATAATTAGTGTTTTGAAAAATGTAATAATCCATACAACTATTTCTACTTTTAGCGACAGATTTATAAAGACTTCGAGTCCGAATATCTTCGGGCCGACCTATTGCCGAACAGGATTTGGCGATGGACATGGAAACGCAAACAAGACTCACACAGACACCTGCTAGGAAAATCCTGGCTGAAGGAAAGCCCAGAAGCGACAACCTCTCCCCTATTGTTATCGCAAGTAGGGAGGAAAAGCTGAAGTCTGTTTCTGATGCGATAGATTCATTGGTCGTATCCAAGAAAGCAGATAATCTTTTTATATATGGAAAAAGTGGAAGCGGGAAAAGTACGTATATTCAGCACCTTCTTTCTAATATGCAGAACACAGGGAGTGTCATCCCTGTTTATATCAACTGCCATGAACACTCGACAAAGATGGCCATCTATCACAAGATAACGCAGCAGATGGACAGTTCCTTTTCAAGAAGAGGTTTTGCAGGCTATGAAGTTTTCGAGAGGATAAAAGAGCTGATACACACTGAGAATAAAAGCATCCTTCTAATCCTGGATGATGTTGAGGCTCTCCCAAAAGATGAGGCAGCCAATATTTTTTATCCAATCATCGAAGAAAATGGTGCTATGAAAAGTTCTTTTGGCATAATCATTATTTCAGATAGTTCCAGAGCCTTTGAGCGGCTGGATCCAAAAATCAGGAGTTCCTTCATGTTTAGGATCATCGAATTCGAATCTTACACAAAAGAGGAGATAAAACAGATACTACAATCTGTTGCGAAGAAAGCACTTGCAGAAAATACGTATGATGAAATGGTTATAGATAATATTTCAGAGCTTGCGGAGTCTTCTGAAGGCAATGCAAGATTTGCAATATGGCTTCTTTTCAATTCTGCCAAGAATGCAGAGCAGAGGGATGCTGATAAAATAGAATTGGGTGACGTTAAAGCGGTGTATGAAAGGATTCTGCCTTTTTCTTCATCTGATGGGTTTGGAGATTCGGAGTTTTCAGCAGGAGAACAGCTCATATTGAATATCCTAAAAACAGGGGAAAAATCCTCTTCTGAAATTTACGAGATTTTTCTTAAGAAAACTGGTAAATCCAAACGCCAGGTTCGCAATTATCTGACTTCTTTGATAAAGAGGGGGCATGTGGAATCTGAATCAGTGGAGGGTGGCGGCTCAAGCCTTAAGCCACGAATTTTTAGGTTAAAGAAAGAGGTGGAAACATGTTTATAACAAAAGGAAACATAAAAGATTTTTTCAAGGAGAATAACTTGAGGGTTGGTGCAGAAGTTTATGGGGCACTGGATAATGAGATTAAGGGGATATTATTGAAGGCGGCGGAGAGGGCGAAGAAAAATAAGCGGACTACCGTGTTGGAGTGGGATTTGTAAGAATGCCGAGAGCTGCCGGATTATCATCCGTTTCAAAAATCGCATAAGATATTGTAGAATCGAGTGGGATCAAAACAGCATATTTGAGGTTTATTCCTCCATTGGCTATTTTCTTGAGTACCTGAACCAGAGCCCCGGGTTTGTTCCTAATCTTTACCAGAATCACTTCTCTTAACTGTGCCTTTAGTCTCACCGTTTGGAACAGGTCTCTAGCACGTTTCACTTCGGAATTTGCAACAGTCAGATGCGAACTCCTCTTGCCCTGAGGAGAAATCAGCACAGGATTCAACCCAGACTGCTTTAGGATGTCTGCTGCTTTGATACACATCCGCTCGAAAGCATCAGTCTCAAAAAGTAACTCAGTCATGATCTTACAATTTTCTCCAAGATATTTCGTTTTTCTTTTCATAGTTTTCAACTCACAAAATTCTCCATAAAGATAGTATCTGTAGGATACTATGGTTCAGTATGATGAGATAGTTATTTAAATAGTGGCTATGCGGAGACCAAAGTATTATATGGATACTGGTGATTCCCCTGAAGAGTAATTTTGAGATGATCACCCTGATAATTTCCGAAGGAACTTTGGAAATTTTACAGTTCCTAGGTAAACAAAAAACTGGCTATTTCAAGGAATTGCGCAATCTCAAGAACATAAGAACAGGGAGATATTTCTCTTCCAACACCATCTCTTCGCGATTGAAAGAGCTTGTTGAGCACGGTGCAATAGAAAAAACGGTTTCGGAAGTAAGCAAGAGAAATGTGGTAGCCTACGAGATAACTCCTGCCGGCAAAAAGGCATTAGACTTGGCTGATAAATTTGAGGATGAATTGAGGATTGTGCTTAAGAAATGAGGGAAATAGCGTAATACAAGTTCGTTTCCACTGTGCTGAGAAATACGCTCATCGGAGGCTTCGTTGCACTCATGGCACAGGGACACGTGGATGCATCATGGATGTCCATAGTGTCTATGTCTGTAGCATTTGGAGGGGATATGCTTCTTGCTAGGGGCTCTTCAAGTTGGTTCGTGCTTATGGGGTTGGGAACGAGCTTATGAGGATTCTGGAGATTATCCTGCAATAATTCTTATTCAAAACTTTTATGAACCCCATCTTCCCATAAATTATTCCCTTGTAGGGGGGTAGTTCGGGAGTTTCAGCTAAAGATTTGGGATTATCCCAAATTTACCATTATTCAACACTACGTTTATAAACCTTTCTTAGTATAAATTTGTGTATGAAACATGTTACAATGCAACCTAACAGGCATATTGCTTCCTCCAGAACATCTGGAAAAGTAACTACAGTTCGATTA
>JAUWMC010000011.1 GCA_030613375.1 Microcaldota archaeon | reverse complement strand
TCCAACTATTGCGCATCCACCGAGCAGGAGAATGTCTTTTCTTCCTTCCCTTATGGGCCCTGCGAGCAAAACTGCTAACCCTAAAATCAGAGTAATCTGAGATAGCGAAGAGCCAAAGATATCCCCTACATTTATCTCAGGGTGTCCCGAAACAGTTGACATTATTGATGTAGTTATTTCTGGAAGGGAAGTTCCTACAGAAAGTACAATTATTCCAATAAGAAGAGGGGGAATTTTCGCAGTTGCTGCAAGCCTTGAAGCTACATCAACAGTTTTGTCACTGAAGAATGCGAGCATTACAAGCCCGAATATCAGTACCCCCACTTCCAGAATCATATTAGTTGAGCTTATTGCATTATCTCTTTTAAACTTCTCCCCACAACAAGTTCCACATATAGGGTGCACACAGATGGATATTCCTAAGGAAAATTTCTCAGATTGGTATAATGCAGTAATCAAAGAGGCAGAACTTTGCGACCTTCGCTACAACATTAAGGGCTTTGTAGTAATTATGCCAAACGCAGCGGATGTAATCAGCAGGATGTATCGTCTTTACGAAGATGCATTGGAAAGAAAAGGCCACCGCAAATCTTACTTTCCCGCACTAATCTCCGAAAAAAACCTCGAAGCTGAAAAGGAGCACGTTGAAGGTTTCGCCCCGGAAGTATTCTGGGTAACAAAAGCCGGAAACAATGAGCTTGAAGAAAAGATGATTATGCGCCCTACTTCCGAAACAGCAATGTATCCAATGTATTCACTCTGGATAAACGGAAGGTGCGATCTTCCGCTCAAAATTTACCAGTCCTGCCAGGTTTGGAGGTATGAAACTAAAGCCACCAAACCCCTAATCCGCGGAAGGGAATTTTATTGGATAGAAGCCCACAACGTATTTGCAGATGAAGCGGGAGTTCTTGCCCAGGTAAAAGAGGACATGGAAACCACTGAGGAAATGATCCACCAATCTTTCGGAGTTCCATTCATTTTCTTCCAGCGCCCTCAGTGGGACAAGTTCGCAGGCGCAGTAAACACATACGCGGCAGATACGATGATGCCAGATGGGAAAGCTCTTCAACTCCCCTCTACCCACAATCTTGGAACCAATTTCGCAAAAGTATTCAACGTAAAGTACATGGATGATGACGGGGAAGAAAAATTAGGGTGGCAGACCTGCTATGGCCCTTGTATCTCAAGGATTTTTGCAGCAATTGTTTCCATCCACGGAGACAACAAAGGAATAATTCTTCCGTTCCACCTTGCAAACGTGCAAGTAGTTATCACACCCATACTTAGGAAGGAAGGGGCAGACGAGGTAATCTCCTTTGCGCAGACAATTACAGAACAACTCTCCAAAAAATACAAGGTTGTTGCAGATTTTACTGAAAACACTCCAGGGTTCAAGTATAATTTCTGGGAACTGAACGGGGCCGCAATCCGAGTGGAAATAGGTGCCCGTGACATTGAATCAAGAAAGGCAGTAGTTGTTCGCAGGGACACCAGGGAAAAGGAATTCGTTCCCTTTGAGGATCTCCCCAAAAGAATAGGGGAGATAGGAGAGGAAATGAACAAATCACTCCGAGAAAAGGCGGATGAATGGTTTGCAACAATGCTCAAGGAAGCCGATACTTTAGAAGAGCTCAAATCCGCAGTGGAAAATGGAGGGGGCTTTGTAAAAGTTCCTTTCTGCACGGATGAGCTGGAAGGCGAGTCCTGCGCAGAAAAAATAAAAGAAGAATGTGCAGCAAACATCCGAGGTTCAAGGTACGGCGTAAATGAAAAACCCTCAGGGAAGAAGTGCATAGTTTGCGGAAAGGATGCAACCACATACCAGTATGCCGCAAGACAATATTGAGGAAAATCATGAAAGTTCTAATAACAGGAACACCTGGAACAGGAAAAACCCAGGTTGCAAAAGAGCTTGGCTTAATTACAGGATGGGATGTTTTTCATATCTCTGAAATCGCAGAGGAAGCCCAGGCAATACTTGGCTGGAATGGACACGAGGGTGAAGTAGATGTGCATAAGCTCTGTGCGTACTTAACTCCCCTCTTAAAAGACAAGGAAAACGTAATTTTTGAAGGGCATTTAGGGTGTGAAATTCCTTGTCCTGCGGAACTAGTAGTAGTTCTTCGCACAAACCCTGAAGAATTGGAAAAAAGGATGGAAACAAGGGGCTACGGAAAGGAAAAAATAGACGAAAACATAATGGCCGAACTTTTGGATTATTGTTACCAGCTTTCCGGGAAGAATTATGTCTGCGAGGTTGTGGAGCTGGACACATCTGGAAGAACAGCCGAGGAATCCGCAAAAAGAATCTACGGATACATAACTGGAGACATCAACGCACTGGATACAGTAGACTGGGAAGATTATTTAGTGAAGAAAACCCAAAAGCCCTGATTACCTTCTTGTAAGCATTCCTGCTTTTTTCGCTTTCGTTGGCTGGTTTCCGGAAGCAATTGCTTCAACTCTCTCAGGATTGGCAACATGCTCTGAAAAATGCTCAATTGCTATAACTGCAGCAGCAGCTCTTCTTCCTTCCCTCCCAAAATGCAGGTAATCCTTTCCCCCTTTCTTTGCTCCCAGATACTCTCTGTACAGCATCATTCCATCTTCGGGAGACGCAAGTGAATCATGCACTTTTGCAACTTCCATTTTCGGGCCTCCAAGCTCCCCAAAAACATCATTCATTTCAATTCCTACATTTCTTAACATTCTATTATACTCAAAAGTCCGCAACCCTTTCTTCTCGCTCCAGCTGGATGAGCCCCTTTTCCATGGCGCAACCTCAACAAATATTACTCTCTTAATCTGTTTCCCGGGCATCCTTTCTTTCCGCGCATATTTCCCATATGCTTCCTTTGCCCCCTCGAGAATCTCCTTGCTTTCTTCAAACATGCGTTTTTTTCTTTTCATTCTCCATCCGAAGCCCTTATGCTTCCTTGCCTTTTCGCTCTCTAATGATTCTGCAACCTGCGATTCCCTCGCCTCTATCTTCTGTATTGCACTCTCAATCTTTCTGAGAACCTCCTTCCTATTTCCCGTTCCCGCACCTTTCAGGAACGTGCGCACATACATTGTTACTATGTTTTTCCTCATGTTCGCTAGGTTTTTCCCCCAATTTTCCTCGCTCCCACCCCCTCTTGCAGCAAGGTCGTTTACACCAACTTCAAGTATCACCCCATCATAGGAACCCTCAAGGATTTTCCCGACCATATCCCTTCTCTTTCCTTTCACTGCATGGATTCCAAGCATTCCCCAGGTGGTATCACTACTTTTCCCATAATTGTCAAACTGGATATTTCCATTTGTGAATTCGCTTATCTGGGTTCCGATATCCGTATTTTTCTGGCTCTTTTTACTCAGGTACCCGCTTTCGGCTATGGAGTCTCCTCCATATGCCCATTTCTCAACCTTGCTTGGAACAATCCCTGCGTCACCCATGGCCTTACCTATTCTATTTCTCTTTTCTTCCTTTTATCTTTTTCCCACTAGGTTTGCTTATTTTTTCAGCAAGCTCTTTCATTCTTTTTGCAAATTGCGGCGCAACCTCAACAACTTCTTTTGCAGTTGAGGCCGAATGCCTGTAATGGTAATCCGCGCCCTCCCTCTCACTCATCGCCCCTTTGAAATCATCAACAAATGAGCTTTCCAGCTTGCCTTCATTTGAAAGGGAGTGGAGGGCTTCTCCCACTGCATAATGTGACCTCTCTTTTAGCCCAAACAGGAACAAAACAGCCTTTGCGGCATGAAACATCGAATAGTATGCCTTTATTATTGCCCATTTGTGGCCGCCACCCTTCAACTCTTTTTTCGCTTCACCTAAATCTATTTCGCATTCTGCCCATTCTTTCTCTGCAAGTTCTTTGTCCGGGGGAATCCTGGACAACATGCCCTTTGCAATAAGTGCTTCAATATTCATCATGCCACCCGTATTTTATCCTTTTCAACCCTTTCATAGAAAGGCCTGTCTTTTCTTGAAAGCGACGCATATCCCATTCTTCTCATTATGAGCGGTTTTATTTTTTCGTCCTTTATTGTTTTCAGCAAGCTTCTCGCTTCTTCCTTTTTTTCCGCAATTATAAGTATGTCAATATCACTTTTCTCATCATTGTCCCCTCTTGCGCAAGACCCAAATAAATATACTTCGAAGCCTGCTTTCCGGTATTTCCTGAAAGCTTTGACAAGATATGAAACTATGAGTAGCTTTTTCACCTCCCTGAGAACGGGGTTTGAATTGTCCGGGAAATAGAGTATGGACCTTCCAATCTGCTCTTCAGAAAGCAGCCCCGCATCCTTAAGCTTACGCAGTCCCTTTGCTATGCTGACCCGTGAGAGGGGAACTTCCTTTTCCAACTGCGCAAGAGACTTTTTTGCTTTCTGGTTTCCAAGAAAGAACTCCAGCAGCTTCCACGCATTTTTGTCTCCGAAAAGTTCAGGGGCATTTCCTGGTTTATCCATAGCAATATTCCATCGTAAACATTTTTAAACCATATAGTATACAAAAATATACCATGTCGTATAATTTTCTATACTACTTCATTATCCCTTCTTTGCACATTTTCCCGAGCGGGCACCCTTCGCACACGGGCTTGGCCCTGCAGTGTTCTTTTCCGTGCTCTACAATAAGCGCATGGTATTCATTGAATAATTTCGCGTCTTTCTTCAAACTACTCTCAAAAAATGCCTGTATTTCAGAATAAGTTGCCTTTTCTTTGCAAATTCCCATCCTGCAAAGCATTCTCTTAGCATAAGCATCGACAACAAACACTGGTTTTCCGTATGCATAAAGCAAAATAGAATCTACTGTTTCCGGCCCTAGCCCCCAAATTCCGAGAAGCCCTTCCCGTGTAACTCTTCCGGAATACTTCAGGTATTCCCGAAGTTTTCTCGCTTTAATATTGAAATATCCTGCAGGCCGGATAAGGGTTGCAAGTTCTTTTGGGGTGAGCTTTCCCATCCCCCTCCTAGTAAGCGCCCTAGCATTCCGTAAATTTCCAAGAGCTTTCTTTACGTTTTCCCAGGAGGTGTTTTGTGCAAGGATTGCACCCACTGCAATTTCAAACCTTTCAGATGGAGTTTTCTTTCTTTTCTTGAACGAATGAGAATACACATCTTTTATGGGCCACCAGCCTTGTTCTCCATAACTCTTTAGCATAAGGCGGTAAATATCTCTGACCTCCCTTCTCATACTCATAAACTCGGCAGAAAAGAATATATATTGCACATTAGATATCTGTACGGTGAGCATACATGCGTACAGGACTTATATCAACCCATGAAGAAGAACATCTATTCAGAAAATTATTTGAGTACTATAAGAAGCTTTATCCGAAAGCAAAGTTTAGGAGAATCGAGCGCAAGCTCACTCCCAGGCAAATAGGCCAGGTATATTATACGTATCCTGGGGAAGAGGCCCAGGTTACATTTGAAGAAAAAGAGAAGGAGATTGCAGAGGCTCTTCCGTTTGGATACAATACTCCCATAATTCTTCTCAATGCAGGAAATAGAATGTTTTTATTGGATGGGCATAGGAGAGTACGCGTTGCATGGATGAACAAAAAAGGTTGGAATGCACTGTTAATATATAGTGATAAAAGAGGAATAGAATTTGGAATAGAAAAGATGGCTGAGGGCAAAGTGGTAGATTTGTGGAAGTAGTGTATTATATATAATAATCTGCTCTCGGAGGTCCGACGGTATGAATTCTTACGGCAATTCCCGTATCACAATTCCGTTTATAGCCGTTCAAATCCTGGTTTATTATAAAGCGCTGTTTAGATAAGAGCAAATCCTTTATAAATCTTACTCTCAACAACCATCTTGAACTGAGGTAGAGTATTATCTATCTCAGTCTGCCTGGGCAGTTGCTCAGGCATTTGGGGCCAAACTTAGCCGCTGTTAATATTACTTTGGTGGCCCCTATCTAGCGGCTAAAAACACAGGTGAAAAAGTGAAAGGAATAAACCTGAAAAAAATCGGAGCGATTGTAGCTGGCGCTACTATTTTAGCCAGCTCTGTCGCATTTGCCGGCGGTCTAATGTACCAGAACACCGAGCTCGTAAATGAGAACGGTGAACCCCTCGCGAAAGTGATTTTGGGTGCTGGTTCACAGGCAGTTGACGGTGTTGTTTCCGCAGCTATCTCTAATAGGATGGCAAACGAAGCATACAAGTCCGCAACTCTGACCGCTGAAGTAGTAGGTGAAGCCACTTGTTCCGGCTCCGCTGAGGCATGTGGAACCTGCGACATTGTCGAAGGGTCTGAAACTGTAACTCTTGAGATTACTGTGCCTGGCGCAGGAGTTGAAGGTGTACACGAGTTCGTTACCGCAATTGGTGACTATGTGGACAGGGGCCTTGAGAACAGATACACCGTAATTGGTGACTCTGACGAAGGTTACACAGTGTACGATGACTTTGAAGACTCAGACGCAAACCCGTTCCAGAACGTGCTCGGATTTGAGATGACTTTCTCAGACTTTGACCCAACGGATGTTGAGCAGGTGGCAATGTACGACATTGGTGCAGGCAACTTTGGTCCGTTCCATGAGGCAACCATCTCCGACAGCAAGTCCGGCAAGGAATACAAAGAACAGCAAGATGTCTGGATTCACGGAAACAACCATTGGGATGAGGGTGACACAGAAGTATACGGAGAAGTAGACTTCATGGCATACTCTGCACTCTTTGATTCAACTGGTGACTATGGTATCCCCGTATGCCCAGGTGATGAAACCAGTGCATATGATGGCCTTGGTGACTTTGTTTGTGGAGACCTCGATACACTTCCAGCACACAGGGTATACGTATCCTTTATGGGAGAGGACTGGGTTATCAGCGAACTTGAAAATTTCTGGAACAGCGGTTGTGGAACAGGACAGTCCACAGACCAGGAAGTGTTCGAAGTTGATGGCGCAATCGTGCACCTTGCAAAAGAAGCAGTTTCCGGAATCATCAACGTTGGTGAAATTATGGAATCGCCTTCCGGATACAAGGTAAGACTTGACGATATTTCACGTGAAGTCGGCATGGCAAACAGCCACCCTGCGATTATTACCGTCTTGGACGCAAACGACAACGAAATTTGTCAGGACCAGGTATACCCGGGCCAGACAAAGGACGACCTTTGTGACGAAGCCACAGGAGTAAAGCTCCACGTCTACCAGACTGCACCTGGTCTTAACTTCATTGCGAAGTGGGCTGAGATGGCAATCTACAAGGACGAGATTGAGCTCGAATCCGGAGATGATTTCCTTGATGACTCTGATACCGACTGGGAAGTTGCAATCGGATGGACTACCAAGGGAGACGATTTGTGTGGTTACGACAACCCTGAATATCTCAGAAACATCATCCTCTGGACTGATGAGGAAGAAGATGAGATGGAAGCAGGTGATGTGTTCCCTGTAGTAGACCTTGCAGACTATGAGGTATACGACCTTACCTACAACGGAATCGATGACGAGAACACTGACTGGGATGACCTTAAGTTCAAGGTCCAGACACCGTCTTCCACCAAGAAGTGGGACATCGACGATGGTACCTGTGAAGTGTGGACTGATGATGCCTACCTAGAGGTAACTACAAACATGGAGTTCAAGGTGGAATATTTCAGTACTACCAACGTTGGAACCGTTAGGGGTGACAAGGCATGGTATCTCGATGTTAGCAACTCACCTAGCATTTGGACAGACTGCCCAAATACACCAGGAGACATGTGGATGATCTTTGAGGATGATGATGGAGACTACTTCCTCTACGATGACATTGACAGCGGTATCAACATGGGTTCAATGCTTCCGATGAAGTACAAGCATGCAGGAAGCTCTGCAGTGGTTGGCTTCTATGCTCCGTGGGCTGCAACGACAGGCTACATGGAAGGGGGAGTTGCTCACCCAGCAGGAAAATGGGACGACCCAGACTCTAATATTGGAGACGACATCTCTGATGCACTGACCTTCATGGTGTACTGTGATGGTCTTGGAGACTGTGAACTTGGAGCACCTGACTATGTAGGCGCTGGTTCTCCTCAGCTTGGAGACGATGACCAGATCAGCTACGTTGTTCTTGAGGAATCTGCAGATGGTGTCACAGATGATGGTGCAACCTGTTATGTTGCCACCACTGGTGTTGGCCCCACAGTGCCTTTCAACGTGCTTGGGTACAAGAGTGCTCAGCCAGCAAATTGGCAGTGTACTGCAGAAGGTCCTCTTCTGGACTCTCAATATGATGAGGGGTTCATCTCAATGAGAGGAACTAAGTTCCAGAGCGGATCTGACAATGAGTACAAGTTCAAGGTACCAGGAAGCGTCCTGAAGACCACATGGACTTTCTCAACCGTTGCAGCAGCAGACGCGACAGCAGACACAAGCACTTTCACCCTCCACGAGGGAGAAACTGCAGCAGTCGGAACAACTGGAGTATCTGTACACGTACTCTCCATTGATCAGCAGCTCACACCCTGCTCTGCAGGAACCGGAGCTGGTGAAGCACCTGCGTGCACACCTGACATGAGCACTGTATCTGCAGTGGTTATGCCAAACAATGCACCTAGTGTGGAGACCATCGTACCGTACAGCCTCACCAGCAACCTGGTGTACCTAGACACTGACAATGTGGCCCTTGATACCGGCGTAATTATTACAGTCGGTGGTGACAAGGTTAACACTGTAACCAAAGATGCAATCGCTGGTTCAGATGTTGACTTCGAGGCAACCCCTGTTGTAGTGAAGCAGATCGGCAACAAGATTGTAGTTGCAGGTCTCACAGGTCCAGACACTGCGGCTGCAGGAGAGCAGTTCCTTTCTGAACTTACAAACTAAGTTTAGTTGGGAAAAGGGGTTCCAACCCCTTCTTTTCTTCTTTTTCTTTTCTATTCTTCAGAGGTATTTTTGTTTTATTTTAGTGTTCAAAAGATTAAACATATGTTCAAAATAATGAACAAGAAAGAAAAAAGAACATTTAAATAAACATATGTTCAATATACTGAACATGCATGGCAAGTATGTTCCGTTAAAAATCACTAGAAAAATCCTATCTGATCCATCGAAGGAATACTCCGTGCGCGAGCTTGCGCGAGCCCTGCATGTAAGTCCTGCATCTGTTTCCAAGACCTTAAACGAACTTGAGGCAAAAGGAATCCTTTTACTGAAATCTGTCGGGAGAAGTAAGCTGTACTGTGCAAATCTCGAGAGCGCGCTTTGCAGGCAATGGAAGGTTTTATTCAACCTGGAATTAATCAACAACTCCTCCTTCCTCCCAGAATGCAAAAAAACCCTAAGAAACATCCTGGCAATCACATTGTTTGGAAGCAGGGCGAAAGGGACAAACAATCCAAAAAGCGATTATGATTTTGTAATAATTACTGCAACAAAAGCAAAGAAAAAACCAGACCCTTCAACCTTTGCACTGGACAGCGAGGTGAACTGTTCCGTATTCAGCTTTGCTGAATGGAAAAAACACGCCCGGAAAAATACTGCGTTTTATAACGATGTTCTGCTCTATGGGATAGAACTTGAAGGGGAGAAGATGGTGGTCATATGAATCTTGAAGAGTGTTTTTCAAAAGGGCTTCTTATGAAAACCCGCCCGGACATTGAAAAAGCACGGCGTTCAATAGAAACGGCTGAACACAAAATATCCCTCTCTAAAAAGGAAATATCTGCGAAAATTTATGAGGGTGCGATGATTAGTTCTTATGCAAGTATGTTCCACTCTGGTCGCGCTCTTCTTTTTAGGGATGGCGTAAAAGAAAGGAGCCATTATGCAGTCTATGTCTACCTAAAAGAAAAATACCGGGAAAGGATTGGAGACGCCCTCATCAATGAGTTTTCAGCACTAAGGCTACAGAGGCATGAGATTCTTTATGGCTTTTCAGACGATGGAGAGAAGATAAGAAAAGATGACGCAGAGAATATTCTCTCTGCATCAAACAACTTTCTTTCTGCAATCAAGGCTATTCTCGAACTTTAGCACAACCCTTAAAATTCCTACTCTATAAATTCAATTCAGCAATTCTAAAGGTGAAAAACATGAACAAAGATACATTATTTCATACAGTATATCCAGGAGAGGGAAAATTCATCAACGCAATTATTGAGATTCCCATGGGCTCCAGGAACAAATACGAATATGACAAGGACACCGGTGCAATCTTTTTGGACAGGGTTCTTTACAGCCCGTTCTTTTACCCGGTGGATTACGGATTCTTACCCCAAAGTTGGTATGATGATGATGATCCCCTGGACGTTATGATTTATACAAGATACCCCACGATTCCCGGGTGCGTTGTGGAAGCAAAGCCCATCGGACTTCTTAGGATGAAGGACGAAAAAGGAACGGACGATAAACTTCTTTGTGTTTCTACAGCCGACCCGCAGTTTGCAAATATCGAGGGCCTCACAGACCTTCCTTCTTCAGTACTTGAAGAAATCGCCCATTTCTTCAAAAGGTACAAAGACTTGGAAAAAGGAAAGCACACAGAAGTAATTGGGTGGTTTGGGAAAGAAGATGCAATTAAGGCAGTTGAGCGATCTTTCCAGCTCTACAAGGAAAAGTTCGGCGAGAAAAAAGAATAAGTTTCCTCAATCCCTGCTCAGGATGCAAAGCACCCTGCTGTAGAGGCAATCCCCAGGGAGAACTGAATGAACGCATCAGTTGTATATATGTTTATATATGTTTCTATATAGCACATATATAATGTCAGACTACACAACAATCCTAGTGCATAAAGAAACAAGGGAAAAACTTGCAGGCATGAGAGACTATAAGAGAGAAAGCTATGAAGAAGTCATAAACAAGCTGATCATCGTTTACGACAAACTTATGGCTGCAAAAGGAGAACTCAGCGATAAGACAAAAGAAGATGTCGCGGAAGCACGCAAACAGATCCGGGCAGGCAAAGGCATAACCACAAAAAAGCTATTGGCAGAATTGGGTATTTAGATGGTTTACCCGGTGATTTGGTCCCCCAAGGCAAAAGATGATTTGAAAAAGTTGGAGCTGGACATTTCGAGGCGCATTGTAACTAAAGTCGTTGACCTAGAGCGTGGGCCATACCATTTCGTAGAAAAGATGACTGATGTTGGCTGCTGGAAACTTAGAGTTGGGGAATATCGAGTGCTTCTTGACATCTTGGAAAAGAATAAACAGATAGATGTGCTGAAGGTGGGGCACAGAAAAAAGATCTACAAGTGAAATTGCGAATTAGCTCTTGTTAACTTCAAATGCACGGGGCAGGATTTGAACCTGCGTAGACACTAAGTCAGGGGGTCTTAAGCCCCCCGCATTTTCCAAGCTCTGCCACCCGTGCTAAAATTTTTTTGCTGCCGTTTTTTCATATAGTAAAAATTTTATAAAAACATAGCTCGTTTTAAGCTACCCTTTTACAAAACTCTACAGCTTTGTGGCTCTCTATTAAGAAGAATAAAAGTATAAAAAGAAATGTGCTTATCCGTACATCTGGCCCAGATGCTGTTTGCTCCTGCCTTTCTTGGACTGAAGCACTGCTTCCCTAGTTGCCCTGGAAAGTATTTCCGCCTCTTCCTCAAGTTCAGTAGTGTCTATCTTGATTTTGAGGAGTTTTGAAACCACTCTCAATACGTTTGCAGCAGCCTTCGGGTCAGGCTGTTCTTCTAAAGTTTCAGCAAGCAAAGCAAGCACAGGGGACTTCATAAGTCCCGGGGTAAGCAATAGTCCCGCAACGCCGGTTGTAGCACCTTCCTTCACCCTGTTTATATGATTCCTTTTTTCTAAAGAAGCAACAAGCTCTTCACTAGTGGAAATCCCGTAAACTGCATTCTCTTTTTGGTGCATGGATATCCCGCCAAGGGTTATCACCAAAGGAGACTTGAGTTTTGTGGCAATTTCCGAAATGATCTTCGCCATCTCGTTTGAAAGCGAAATTGGAGTAACTATTTCTGAAAGAATAACAACAAGCTTATGTTTCTTGGAAACATATACCCTAAGTGGGGGAAGAGGTTTGTATTCATGGATTGCGATTACAGGAGGCATTTTGTTGCTTGTAAAATACCCCACCATTTTCATTTCCAGTTTTGTGGCGAGGTATGAAGCAGCTATGCTCCCTACAAGACCTGCAGTAGGAAAACCAACGATGGTTGTTGCCCCCTTCATATTCAAGGGTGTGAGCTCTTTGTATTCAATATGCATTGTTCTAAATGGAATTAGAAGGTTTTTAAGCGTTTTTATACTAACTAATAGCTTATGGCACTGCAATTTGGCTATTCCAGAACCCTTAGTTTGGAAAATATGGACCTTATACTATCTCTTATAGGTATGGCAGGCCTTGCCATACATGTTGAAGATTCTCAGAGTTCAACACTTCCGGACCCAAAGCAGGTCTTTTTCGGAGTGATGATGGCATGCTTCATCATGCTGTTCATAATGCTCGTTTGTGTTCTCATTGCTTACCTTTCACTGCTGGCCCTGCATGCCTTTTAATTCCTTTCTATAATAGGTTATCCATATGTCTTTGAAAAGATCAAATGTTTCAATGCCAATGTCTTCGGCAGGAATTATGGGCCTCTCTCCAACTTCAAACCTAGGAGGCAAGTCCATTGACCCGAAGCCATTCGTAATCGGAACACTAATCCTGGTTGTCCTTATACACATTGCAGGCTACTTTATCTAAAGTATCCTTCTGATACCTTCTTTACTTCTTTCCGGTTCTCTTTAGGGCATAGAATAAGCGTTTTCTTTCTTTTTTCCTCTGCAAGGAATAATGATCGCACTAAATCCGAAACTTCCATAATCCCCTCAAGTTTTCCCCCTATTTTTACCTTTATGTCCAGTGGTTTTGTAAGCACCGGAGGGATGTCTACCAGTACTTCGCACCCACATTCAGAAGAAAGCTCTTTTTCAGCCTTTTCCGGGTCTACAAGCGCACCCTCTACAGAATACGCCTGCTTGTATAAATTTCGCTCCAAAAGCGCTTTTGCATATTTTCCTCCATTTTCAGTAGTGAGCATCTTCTCAAGCACAATATCATCTGTTGCGAGGAACTCCTCTGGCGTCATTCCATCTTCTATTGCAGAGTTTATTCCCCTGTTCAGCATCGCAGACCCAATACGGACGGTTTTATGCAGGTAAACAGTAGAAAACATCAGAAACCTTCCCACAAGAAGGGATTCGGTAGCTTCTAATCCTCCCCTGTCCACAACAAGCTTATTTTCCTCTAGAAGAACTGTATGCAGAATCCGGTCTACATCTACCATTCCATAAGAAACTCCAATGTGGTGTGCGTCCCTAAGAAGGTAATCCATCCTGTCCGCGCCAACATCTCCCCCAACAATTACCCCATCTACTTCTTTTCCAAGTGAAGAAATTTCTTCATTTGAAAATCTTTCAAGAAGAAGGTCTGAGAGGGGCACACTCTTCATTTTCTTCCTTCCAATCTCTTCATGGTCCCCGAAAAATCTGGAAAGCGCTTTTTCGCTCTCATGCGAAAATGCTGCGTGTCCTATGTCATGAAGTAGTGCATATAGCCGCACTTTTTCTTTTTCATCTCCTTCAATTCCCAGCCTTTCGCATATTCTAGAAGCAACATGCATAGTGCCTAGAGAATGCCCAAATCGGGTATGTGTTGCCCCAGGATAAACAAGATAAGTTACTCCGAGTTGCTTAATTCTCCTGAGCCTCTGAAAATCAGCTGAATCAATAATTCTCTGTTCAAATTCATTCATAGAAATATTCCCATGAATCGCATCTTTTACAATCATCACTACACCCGCACGTAAAGCCCGTTTTTCTTCTCAACATAGTCCCCCTTTTCCGCAAGCAATTTCAATACAGCATTGCACCCATCTATAGACAAGCTGAATTTTTCCGCAACACTCTCAGGTGTAACCTCCTCTCCAAGTTTGGAAAGTATGTTCCAAACTTTTTTGAAATAAGTTGAAGTAACAACGTAATATTTGCCATCAAAGCCCCGCACGCCCATTATTGCTCCTTTTTGCTTAAGCAATCTTTCGGAAAGCGACTGCGCATCCCTGCTCGCTTTTAGTATGATATATCCGTTTGTAAATAACTGGTTGGCCATTGCATTAGGCTCCCCTCCTCCTTTTCCAGTTTTCTTTTTCCCTTCAATTACATAGATTCCCTCCTCGAATTTCTTGTTGTGGATATATGCAATCTTCCCCTGTTTTACAAGCCTCTCCAGCTCCTTCAATTCCTCTTTTCCCAAGACCTTCTTGAGGTATGAAGGTGATCGGTTTCTAAGTGCAAGGAAATCCAATTTCTCAAGCACTTTCTCATCTAAGTTCTCTTGTTTTTTTTCTGGTGCGGGTGAACAAACAACTCCAATTGGAACCGAAAGCAAATAGTATCCTTCCTTTAGCGGGAAAAACTCTATCTCATCCACTTTCCGGAACTCTTCTGGAAGTTTTATGTAGCATCCCTTTTCTCGCTTAATTACTTTCTCCTTCATTTTTTCTCCTCGAATATCTGCGCCTGGAATGATTCTAGGGTCACGCCCTTTTCCTTCCAGGTTCCCGGAGCAAGCCCCGCTTTCATGCAAATCCCGTCCAGGTATTCCTCTACTCTCCAGCCTTGTTCTTCAGGAACTTGAGGAAGCAGAAGCCCGCTGTTTCCCCCGTACTTAATAATCAACCCGTCTCTCCCAATTTTAATTTTCTCCAAATATTCCGAAGCATCTTTAACATCAATCTTCTCCGGAACAGTAAGCACGCTCAATTCAATTTCCACTTTCCCAAATTCCTCTTCACTGAGCGGAGGAAATCTCGGGTCTTCAAATGCAGCTGAAATTGCAGCTTTCACAACCGCCTTCCCAAGCGGAAACATTGGCAATGGAAACCCTATGCACCCCCTCAACTGCTTTTCTTTCCTCAAAGTAATGAAAACCCCCCTTGGCTCCTGGTACCTATCCAGGTCCACACTCTTCAGTATCGAAGGCTCTTCCTTGAACTTGAAATAATGGCCGATTGCTTCCCTTGCAGCGCGCAAAAGCTCCTCTCCCTCTTCTTTTTTCAGAAGCATGAGCCCATTTCTGCACTTAAATTTATAATTACTCTCTGGGTATATTTCCTGTGCTTCCACTGCTTGAAAAAATAATTGCTGTAAAGAAGCCGGTTTCCGGCCTTCCAAAGTCCCTTCTTGCCCAATATGAGGCATTAGGTGTAGCTTCTACTTTTAGGGTGGAGCCAATAGAAAAAGGCCTTCTTTTCATAGGAAAAACTGCAAAGGTAGCCCTAAAGGTTGAGTTTGGAAACCGTTGGGAGTTCTTTAACACAATCACCGCATTGCGCGAAACAGATGCAGACATCAAAGTACTTGTTACAAGCTCCAACTCCAAGGCAATGAATCTAGAAACAATCTACACCGTTCTCAAGAAAAAGCTGGAAGAGAAAAAGCGCTGGGCATTAATAGACATTGAAGGAAAAAAAGAGCCAATGCTTCTTAATTTTGCGCACACACGTGCAGCCAAGGATGCTCCGAAACAATCCAGAGCCAGAGAAGAAAGGCCCGGACCTGAAATGAAGAAAAGCAAAAACTATGGAATGCAGCCAGTAAATGCGCGCCCAAGACGAAAAAAGATTTACGGGAAGCGCAGAAAGAAGTAGGGTTGACCCAATACCTTTTTAATAAAAACCAGTTCCAATTAGGCATGTGGTATTATGGCAGTTTCACCGCTCGATTCCCGCTACAAAACGGAAATGACCCCGGTTTTTGATGAGGAGAACAAGCTCCGCAAATGGATGGAGGTTGAAGTTGCGCTCGCAAAGGCGCACGCAGAACTTGGCCACATTCCTAAGGAAGCCCCTCCAGCAATAGAAGCAGGAATGGATAAGGTAACTGTTTCCCGCGTCCATGAAATAGATGCGGAAATCCACCATGACTTGATGGCAATGGTCCGTGCACTTGCAGAACAAAGTGGAGAATACGGCGGCTACATCCACATCGGCGCAACTTCTTATGATATTGAAGATACTGCAACCGCACTTATCTTTATCGAAGGAATTGAAGTGCTTGAAAAGCACCTAGAAAAACTAAACACTGTGCTCAAAAAGCTTGCAAAAGAGCACAAGAAAACCGTATGCATCGGACGCACGCACGGGCAGCACGCCAACCCAACTACCTACGGAATGAAGTTTGCAATCTACTACCAGGAAATGAAAAGAAACTTAGAACGCTTAAAGCGCGCAAAGGAAATCATTTCCGTTGGAAAAATGAGCGGTGCAACCGGCACAATGGCCGCATTCGGTGAAGAAGGCCCAAAAATGCAGGAGCTCGTAATGAAGGAGATTGGGATTAAGCCCGCAACAATTTCCAACCAGGTTATCCAAAGAGACAGGCACGCAGAAGTGATGTGTACCCTTGCAATGGTTTCTGGAACATTGGAAAAAATGGCCAAGGAAATCCGCAACCTTTCCCGCCCGGAAATGGGCGAAATTTCCGAACCCTTTGGAAAGAAGCAGGTCGGCTCCTCTACAATGCCGCACAAGAGGAATCCTCACAAATCCGAGAGAATCTGCTCACTCGCAAGAATAGTCCGCGCAAACGTCCAGACCGCACTGGAGAATATGCCCCTGGAGCACGAGCGTGATTTGACCAACTCTGCAAACGAGAGATTCATCTTTCCTGAAAGCTTTATAGTAACAGATTACATGACGAAACAGATGACATCTCTTCTTGAAGGGCTGCAATTCTTTCCGGAAAACATCCAGAAGAACCTGGAGCTCACAAAAGGCCTTGTAATGGCCGAGAGAGTAATGATGGCCCTGGTTGGGAAGGGAATGGGCAGGCAGGAAGCTCACGAATTAATCCGAGACCTTGCCCAGAAAGCTTTCAAGGAAAAGAAAGGCCTCAAAGAAATGCTCAAGGAAAGCGAAGCAGGAAAGAAATTTTCAGAAAAGGAACTAGAAGAATTATTTGACCCGGCTACTTATCTGGGAAAAGCGGATGAAATAGTGGATTCTGCCCTCGAATGAATCCCCCTCTTTTTATTCAATATATTTATAAACCTTAAACGAAATACCCAACGTGGTGTGGTTTAATGGCACAACTTACTGCCAAGCAAATGATGTATGGTTCTATTGCTCTTGCATTCGTGGGCGCAATTATGGCGATAAGCTCAAGCGCTAGCGGATGGCTCGGGCTTATTGGAGGAATTTTCGCAGGATTGGGCGGAATGGGAGGAGTCGTTTTCTTCAAGTATGGATACCTCGTAGTTCCCCTCATAACCAAGCGCCAGAGAATAGTGATGATCACGGATTCAGGATATGAAATCCCTCCATCTCAGGATGTAATCATCAAGAAAGTGGGAAATGAATATTATGCATCCGCATTCCTTGCAATCCGAATTTATGAATCCGCAACAGAGAGGAGCCAGGAGCAGAACGTGGCTTACAACAAGTATTTCGAAAGAGCAATTTCGAATATGCGTTATGCGGTGAAAATCTGCTACCTCCTCTACGCAGAAGATGTTGCGGAAAAAAGAAGAATGATTGAAACAAGGAAAGCAGAATCCCAGCTCAGGCTCGCTAGAGAAAGAGATAAGGGAGAGCCCGACGTACTCAAAATGGACAAATTCGAGAGGGAAATTGCCATGTGGGAAACCCAGCTCCAGCGTCTTATTAAGGGGGTAAGGCCCATGGGAGTTCTTGCATACGCAATGACTTCTGCTTCAGGAATCTCAAAGGAAGCAGCCGTTGCAACACTGCGCGCCCAGGTAAGGGAACTCAAGGTAACTCTCCAGAATGCACTTAACGTGCAAGTGGAGCAGCTTACTGCGGATGAAATGAAGAAATGCTTTGAATGGGAATTTGCATTCCCATCTGGTCCAAAAGATATTGAGGAAAGTGTAATGTGAGGAGATATTGTGGGAAGGCTCTACATAAGCAAACTGCCTAATAAAGACATATCGAGCAGGAATATTCTTGTCCACCCTCCAGAACCTCCCATGGAGGTTCTGTGCCAGGACCCCACAGATTCTATTTATGTGGGAAGGACAAAAATGCTCAATGCCCCGTTTTATTGGACATATCAAAACGTAACCAACCCACACCTTGCAATAGTGGGGATTACAGGCTCAGGGAAATCATACTTTATCAAGACATTCCTTTCAAGGGCTTCTTTTGTATGGAACTCCAATGCTCTCATAATCGATTGGGCAGGGGAATACAAGCAATGGGTGAGAATGACAGGAGGAAAAGTGATTTCTCTCGGAAAGGGATCGTATCTGAATCTTTTGGACCTGGGAGGCATGAAGCCATACCACCGCATAAAGCAGGTTATGCGCACGTTAGCAATACTCACAGATCTTGATCAGTACCCTGAGCAGAAAAGGCTCACCGAGCAGGCAATTGAAAAAGCATATATGGACAACAAGTTCAAAATGGACGCACAAGAGCAGAGGGATGAGCTAGGAAGGCCGCTCGTGCCTCCAACTCTCAAGGACGTGTCCAAGATACTTGAGGAAAAATCTTCAATGGGAACCTATGAATTCCCTGCGGAGCTGGAAAATGCAATCTACAGGCTTAAGCAGTTTACCAAACCAGGAGAAGACTTTTTTGCGCAGCAGAGCACAGTAAGTCTGGATGAGCTTACTGAATCAGGTCTCGTTGCACTTGATCTTTCCGGTCTTCCTGATGAAACGTTTAGAGCGCTCGGAGCGCTTGCAATGCTCCAGTTTATTAAGGAGAAAATGCGTGCAGCCGGATGGGCAAAACGCAAAGGCCTCAGGCTAATTGTGGTGCTGGATGAGGCATGGAAAATCGGAAAAGATGAGAACTCGGACGCGGTCATGATTGTGCGTGAGGGAAGAAAGTATAACTTCGGACTAATTGTAGCTTCCCAGAACCCCACAGATATTGCGGAAGCAGTATTCTCAAATGTGGGAACAACTTTCATACTCAAGGTAAAATTTGAGAAGTTTTTGGATTACCTCCAGGGCTCGCTGAACTTCAGCGAATACATGAGGAATGAAATCTCGAAATTTGGAGTAGGGTCTTGTGCAGTGAACATGTCGTTCTCAAGTGCAGCAGCCTACCCCTCAACATTCCTTATAGGTAAAATAGAGGGAGAAGAGCCATTGAGGGAATTCTTCTTGGACCTGTCCAAGGTCCTTACAAAAGAGCAGAGAGAGGCGGTTGATGTGGCAAGAAGCGTATCGTTCAAAAAAGATAATCTGAAGAGGAGGCTCCGCGAGTTTGGTCTCGGGGATGCCAGGATAGAGGAAATCGTGAGGCTTTTCGACCAGAAGAGCAGGCACATGGACATAGCATCGTTTATCATCCTGCTGGAAAGGTTTGGTGTTGAAAGATCCAACATAACGATGTTCCTCAAGGAAATAGGAATTGAGGACACAACAATAATCAACATCTTCACGCTTGCTGACAAGCGGAAAGCAGACATCTTTGACAAGGATATAACCCAAGTTATACTGGAGGAAGGATAGAATGGCAAGAATGTGTATTGTTTCAAGGGAAGAAGTCCCAAAAGGGAAAGGAACTCCAATCAAGGAAGATGGAATCATCCGCACCATCCGCAGGATAAAGGGAAAGCTAGGAATTCTCCAGAACAACGAGCTGGTTGTTTCGGATGAGAAGCTGGAAGAATACAAGAAAAAGCGCTCAAAATTCGAAAAGATGGCGGTTATACACACGACAATCGCAGCGGTTTTCGTAATCGTGCTCGTAGTCGGTCCGCTTCTTATGGGCGCAGCTTTCAACATAGTAAGCGTATTCTTTGCACTGGTGCTTGGAGTGATGATAATGGCGCTTGCATTGTTGGGATACATTCCAGCTCTTGAAACAAATGATGAAACGATGCCGAGAACTGCGGATGAAATTGTGGAGAAGCTTGCCCCAAAGAAGCCGGCAAAAAGGCCAAGGAGAAAAAAGAAGAAGTGATTGAATGGTTGAAGAAAGGATGCTCTCCCCGAAGGTCGATGGATTCAGGATGAAGGTAAAGCTTGAGGGAAAATTCTCTGATGTGGCAAGAGCACTTAACAGCATCTCATTCCTTAAAATCGCCAAAGAAAAAGAAGGGGTGAATGTTGCGTATGTGGAGAGCAGGAGTATAGACAAAACACCTTATCTATTTTCTATGATGAAGTTCAAGAAAAATCAAATAGAAGTTGTATACACTGTCCCAAACAATGTTTCCCCTACAAAAAGGAAGCTGGACGTGATGCGCTACTTGCTTAATATGATAACGCTTGTAGAGCCATATTATGAAATCGACAACAAAGTTGTTTACCAGCTTGTAGAAGAAACAATGAGGCAACTTGAGGATTATACTACAGGAGACTACAAGACACTCTATAAACAGTATGACCAGCTCAAGAGGGAAGTCGAGAACCTCAGAAGATCTACACATATCTATAAGGGGCAGGTGAAAAGCCTTTCCAAGGAAAACTATGAGCTCAAGAATGAGAGTGATGAGCTCAAGGTAAGGTTCGAGAAACTCCATGGTGGAATCTCGGACAGCGTTCTGAGCTCCAGAGTCCAGGAGTGGGTAATTGATCACAATGGAAACATCAACATAGTGGACTTTGCAAGGCACAACAGGGTTCCAGAAGCGAGGGTTGAGGATGTGCTCAACGACCTCGTGAGGCAGGGTTACTTGGAACAGGTTCAGTGAATGATATGGTTGACATAAAGGATCTCAGGATAAGAAAGCGCACATATCAGTTTGGAATAAAAAGGCGCTATTCCAGTGAGCTCAAATACAAAAAGGTGCAGAAAACTCCCATGCAGAAGATCCAGGAAGCAATTGCAGCATGGAGGAAGCCAAAAGGCAAGATTGTGCTTGAAGATGAGGACGAGGAAAAGAAAACAACAATGGCGCTTGAGCAATCAGTAAAAAAGAAGGAAAAAAAGCCGCTAGTAAGCCAGAAGATTATAATGAAGGCAGGAGGTGCATTTGTACTCTTCATCCTCATTATGGTAACAGCAGTACTATTCTTCCAATCCAGCGTATATTCGCAAGAAGTCGTTCTTAATCCTGTTTTATCCCAATCTTTTTCAATCGATGTTACAGGGTACGATTTGCTTACCGCAAGTAGCAAGGAGCAGCCCAGATACCCTTACTATACAGCATTTGTAAGACTCAGCCTCGAGGGGAAGGGGGTAGGGGAAATTCCTATGCAGCTTGAGGCATATGACACAGTTGTCCCATCCTCAGTTTACATATTGAGGAGCCACCGTTACCAAGCTGAAACATACCCAGAATTCATCAACACACTCAAAACCAACCTTTCTGCCTGGGGAATCCCAGTAAACGAAATCGGGATGGACGAACTTTCTTCTTTGCCCTCGCAATCATTAGTTATCGTACCAAGCGGGTATATTCCTGAACAGATGCTTATCGGCCAGGACACCAGGCTCACCAGTCTTCTTGCCAGAGGGATCACGGTATTGTATATCGGTCAGCCATTCTTTAGGATGTACGGAACCCAGGGTGCAGTTGTTTCCGCAAACCCTGCAGCGTTAGATCCAATGATGGTTTCATTTGATGAGATGTCTCCCACATCATCCGTAACAGGATTCAATCTAAAGAGTCCACTATATTCCATAAGTGGAGGAACCATGATATGGGGCTCAGTGAGCGCATTGTCCTATGAGCAGGGATACCTGATCGCCCTCCCTCAGACCCTTGATGGAGGATGGGGAAGCGGTGAGGATGCCGCAGAGGATGTATACCACTTGATAGTGCAGATGCCCTGGCTTGCTCCAATAGGCACTGCTTCAGAAAATGTTACAGTAGGTGAGAACGCAACACTTATTGAACTTTTTACAAGCACTTTTGAAGGAAACAACAAGTACGTGCGGGCATATGGATTCAATGAAGAAATAGGAATAGGGTTCAGCAAAGTACTCTATATACAGAAGAGTACAAATGGGGAGCTTTACACCCAAGGGCATGACATAAAGCCTGCAGGCCTTGGCTCCACTCAGATGGATATCATGGCGGAGTTGAATGAACCTGGTGGGGAAGAGAGGCTTTTCTTCACAATTACCCATTTTCTTGAAGAAGTGGACCGGGAGCCGATTGCAAAGACAAAAGTCCCGTTGAACTCGCAGCCCACTTTCCCATACGAATTTGTACTTCCCAGTGGAAACTACATACTCAATGTTGTGGATTCGGATGGAAAGGCATATGCGAGATCCTACCTTAAGGTGGGTACACTTGAGATTGTACAGGAAAGGCACATCACTGCCACCGACATCTATAAATTTTCATTTTATCTAGATGGACAGCCAACTTATGTAACGGGAAGCGTTTATGTGGGTGGCAACACTGCAAACAAGATGGACTTTGAGAATGTACATGAAGTGGAAATTGAGGCTGCAAAACTTTTAGGGGGTCCTCTTGCCGCAAATGAGGACCACACGTTTACATTTACGCTCGGTGAATTCGAGTTCACTGAAACGGTCAGGAAGATCTCAGCGAGATCTATTTTTGACAACCCGTTCATGATGGGCGCTGTGGTGATTGGGGTAGTTGCACTCGGAATCGGATTTCTGTTCGCGAGAAAGGGCGTTACAATGTATGGTCTGGACATCCCGGACTTTCCACCTCAGAGCACCACGAAGATCCCGATGAAGAAGGAAAAGCTGCTTGGGATATTCCATAAGATAAATGACCGCTATAAATGGAAAGCCACTCCACTTACTCTGAACGAAGTAAAGAGTGGGTTCAGAGGAATCCTGTATGGGGGAAAGCCAATATTCATAAGTGACTACAACTTGGAATACCTGCTCTTGAGGCTCATGGGGATGGGCCTAGTGAAGAAGGAGCTCAAATACTATGGGCTTACCTCCTGGGAAGAGGAAACAGGTAACACTGTTCGCCACCTTGCATTCTTCAGGAAACTTAGGGATATCTGCATAAACAACGCAGTTCCGTTCACCCCGCTTGGAAAAAGCAAGAACTATGATTCAAAAATCACAATAATTGGGCAGGATATTTATGTGCACCTTTACGATGATGCAGGAAGGATAATTCCGAATGCTCTTGCAAGCCTCAAAAACGGTTTGAACATAATATTATTCGAAGAAGAAGCAGAAAGGAGTGAATTCTATGAATACCTTTCAAGTGGGTATGCCGGAGGCACTACTCTAAAGCTGGAAGTTCAGGCGGGTTCAGTGCTCCTTAAAACTTGGAAAGAATTTGAGGGAATGGTAAAGGAAATGAAAGTTTAGCATCTTTCCATTTTTTTCATTTTTTCTATTTTTCTCTGGAGGACAGGGGGCTTGAGTTTTGTGCCGTGTTTCTTTAGATATCTGTAGTACTCTTTTTTCATTGCCCCATCAACTATTTCTCCCTTCATATTGTTTATGGCAATAGTTTTTATGGAATCCGGAGGGGACTTCCTGTAAATTTCATGGGCGGCAAAAACATCAGGCTCAATTTCCACATACCGTATTCCCGCGGCAAGGCTCAGGGGGCAATCCCCACCCTCAAACAACTCCAATGCCTCTATTCTGGAATCTATCCCCAATGCAAATTTATCTGCAGCAGCAATCCTCATTTCACTACTCAATTCATTATCAGCTACATACCTTCTTAGGGTTTCTCTGTCTTCTTCCAGCTCAACACACCAGAGCCCTACATACACCCTTGCAATTTCAGGCAGATTTCCGTGTGCCAATACCTTTTTCAGCTGTGCAAGGTAGCCTGAGGTTCCCCCCACATCCATCATCATAAGCTCTGCAAAGTTTCTTACTCCTTCCAGAGTATCCTTTTTTGCATTTTCCAACTCTTTGGCAGAATCAATTTTTCCAAGATACTTTATCTTCGCTGCAGTTCTCACTTCTTTAGGGAGCTTTCTATTCTCCCCAGCATTTTCCAACTCTCTGGCAGAATCAATTTTTCCAAGATATTTTATTCCTGCAGCAACCCGTATCCGCTTTGAATGGGAGTCATATTCTGCTACCCCCCTTAGAAGAAGGGTGCTATCCGTTTTTTCAATATACTTGCTTACTGCAGCATCTTCAATTTCGTTTGGAAGTTTTCCGGAGTAAACCTCTTTCATCAATGCATACATATTTTTTTCCAGCTGTACGTATCTCAGGAATGCGGCATTAGTTGCTTCGCCCGGGAGGTTTCCTGAATAAGCATCTTCAATCAGCTTCAATTTGTCCCCCTCCAGCCCAATGTATGCAATAGCTGCCCTTACCCTCTCAGATTTAGGATGTTTATTATCCATTGCAATATCCCTGAGGCTGAAGCGGTCGTTATTCTTGATTAGGGCATCAATTCTCTTGCGTATGCTGTTTTTTGACTTATCATATTCTGCTCGTTTTTCAGGATTATTTAAAATGTCAAATGCCATCTGCACCCTAAGGAACTTTTCATTAGCTCTGTTATCACCCTGGTTCCTGTCAGGATGTACTTCTTTTGCACGTTTGCGATATGCATTTTTTATCTCATTACCAGGTGCATCTTTCCGCACTCCCAGAATCTGGTAATAATCACTTGCCTCAACACTATCTTTCACATTCATGCATATCAATTACGTATAGATATGTTTTTTAAATTTGTTAATAATTGGAAAAAAGCGTAAAACCTATTCTTTAACAATTTTTTTATAAAATTCCAGGAGTTCATCCACCTTTTTTTCAGAATCGTATTTTCTTGCAACTTCCTTGCAGTTTTTCTCCATTTTCTTTCCATTTTCAAGTATGAGGAGAAGCTTTTCCCTAAAATCAACCTCTTCTTTGAATAAGTATCCGGTTTCCATATCTTTTACAAAATCCGATGAGCCTGAGTGCTCAGGGGCAACTACAGGAAGTCCTGCAGCCATTGCTTCAAGCGCAACAAGCCCCTGGGTGTCAAAATACGAAGGGAAAGCAAACGCATCAGCAACATCATAATAGTCAGGCAATTCTTTCTTAGGGACAAATCCTGTAAAAATGAAATATTCCTCCAGTCCCTTAAGCGCGACAAGGTTTTTGTAATATTCCTCCGCAGGCCCCTTCCCTACAATAATAAAAATGACATTCGGTTTTTTGTTTATGATTGACTGGGCTTCAGTTATGAGCAGTTCCAGATTCTTTTCTTTCACCACTCTCCCTACATGCAGCACGATTTTCTTTTTTCCAAGCCTGTACCTCTTCCTTATCCATTCCCCATCTCCACCAGAATAAAACCTGTAATTTATGCCTGCAGGCATTACGTTTGTATTAGTTATTCCTTTTTTCTCAAGAATTTTTTTTGTGAAGTTGCTGGGAACCAGAACCCTCTTGAAGAATTTGTAGTACCAGCGCAGGTATTTCCAGGAAACATCTTCAAGAAATTTTTGCATATCTGCCCTGTCGGTAAGGTAGTGGGTTGCACTGGGCACCATCGTATGAAAAGATGCAATCATAGGGATTTTCAGATTTTTTGCGCAATCTATTGCTGCAAGCCCGGTTGTTGCAATCCCATGCGAGTGTATCAAATCTACGTTCATTTCCTTGAGTAGTTTTCTTGCGGACCGGAATGGGAAAAGAGCTAGCCTGTAATCCGGGTAAGGCTTGAATGAAGCAGAAGTAAAGTAGTACACATGTTTGTCCTTGTTTTCCTGCTTTTGCTTTTTAGTTCCGGGAGTAAGTATGAATACTTCATGCCCTCTTTTTTCAAGGCCCTTCCGATAATTGAGCAGGCATGCAACAACTCCGTCGTTGTTTGGCAGGTACGTATCAGTGAAGTATGCGATTCTCATTCCATCTACTCCGAAAACATCTTTTCAAGCATAGGTTTGATTGAAACCTTTGAAACTTCTGTAGGTATTGTATCTGAAACAAAAACTTCCCCAGCTTTCTTTAATTTCTCTAGTGAGCCCTTTAGGAAGAACCCGTGCGTAGCAGTGCAAATTACGCTTTTAGCCCCCCCTTTCTTCACATTTTCAACCCCCCTGAGCATTGTTCCCCCGGTTGAAATCATATCATCAATTATCAATACAGCCTTCCCGGAAACATCTTTCTCCATCTTCACATCCTTTATTTCCCTGTAGGCCTCTCTCCCCTCTACATACTCCCCCCTCTCCTTTTTCATGCTTGAGCCCCCAAACTCGTCAACAAGGTAATTTGCGCCTTCATCCGGACTTATTATTTCCAAATCTTCCCCTGCAATTTCCTGTGCTTTTCCAACCAGCTTCTTATTCAAAGAAATATTTTTTATCTTCAGGCCCCCATATTCAAATTCTCCTTCTTTCTTCAGGAAGTGGCAATCGAAGGTAACAAGCTCATCCACCCCCTCTTTC
>JAUWMC010000048.1 GCA_030613375.1 Microcaldota archaeon | reverse complement strand
CTTCTGATTTGTTCTTTTCAAATTCATGGAGCTTTTCGGACCTGGGTTTCAGGTCTGAGATGCGATCGGAGAGCTGCTGCGCCTTGCGCATGCTTTCCATTGCCTGGGAAAGCTCCTTCCTGGTTTTTGGGAGGGATTCCTTAAGGGTGGATAGCTCTTCTTTCTTGAATTGTATTCTCTGTTTCTTCTCGGAAAGAATGTGCTCTGTTTTCTCCTCATTGAGTTCAGTGCCGCAGAGCGGGCATTCAGAATGATCTGGCTTTAAGGTTGAAGCAACCTCCTGAAGCTCTGTGATTTCATTGGACGTGGTCTCTATTCTGGAGGAGATGGAAACGAGCTGATCCTCTTTTTCTTTTGCAATGGATTTTAGATCGGTTGTGTTCCCTAGGGATGAGAGCTCTTTTTCTGAATTCGAGAGGGATTCTGCTGAGGATTTTGCGGATTCGAGCAATGTGGAAAGCCGGCCTAATTGCGTTGTGAAAGCGGAGGAATTTTTTTCCAGGGTGAGGATTTCAGAATTGAGGGATTCCTTTTCTTTTGAGAGGGAGTTGAGTTTTTCCTTCAACTTTGCAAGCTTTTCTTTTGAGGGTTCCTTTCCTTCGAGCTCGGAGGAGATGTGGTCTAGCTTGGCTTTTGAGCGCTCAAATGCGGTTTTTGCAGCTTCCTGCTTTTTCCTTGCTTCTTCAAGAGTAGAAACGGATTTGGAGAGGGGTTCGAGTCCCTCTCTTAGTAAAATGAGTTCAGATTCGGATTTCTTCTTTTGCTCTTCGAATGAGGATAGTTTTGCGTTCTTTTCCCCCTGCTCTTTTTTAGCTGTGGAATATTCTTCTGGGCTGAAAAGAGAGGAGAGAGAGTTTGCTTCGGAAGAAATGCGGTTCAGAATTGAAACAGAGTTTGCGCGGGCGGTTTCAAAGCGGTCGAGGCCAAGGAGGCGATCCATTTCCTTCTTCCTTCTCCCTGGATCGATTGTGAGGAAATAATCAATGTTGTTCTGCTCAGAGTAAACCGCACGAATAAAAAGGTCATAGTCTATTCCAAGGATTGAAGAAACTGATTCTGTTACGCGGACCTGGCCAGTTTCAAGCACGTTTCCATCCTCGTAAATCTTTGCTGCTGCGGAAAGCTTTCCATCCTTATTCCTGAGTTTGCGGTGTACTTTGTATTTCTTGCCCTTGTGCTCAAACACCACTTCAGTTTCTGCTTCCTCCTGTCCATGCGTGATTACGTCACCTGCTGAGAGTTCCCTGCGCTTTAATGCTGGAAACGCACCGAATAATGCATAGCTCAGGCCATTGAGGACTCCACTCTTTCCACTGCCCATAATTCCTATTATGAGGTTGGTGCCCATACCAAACTCTAGGAAAGTATCTTTGTGGGTGCGCCAGTTTTTGAGCGAAAGAGAATGAATCATCAAGATAATGGTGTTGAATAACTAATAAAAAAGGTGTTTAGGGTGGGTTTCCAGTGGACTGAGAAGAAATAAAAAAAGTGTGCTTCAATGTAAGGTGTATGAAACTCGTTTTTGCATTGTTGCTGGTGGGAATGCTGTTCCTTGGATTTGGGTGCCCTTCAGAAGAGGTTCCGCCTGAAGATTCTCCTCCGGAGGAAGAGATTCCTGGGGAAGTCCCTGAAGGGGAAAAACCGGAAGAGATTCCTGAAGAAGAAGGAAACATTACAGAATGCCTAGATGGAACCCTCGTGGGTAAGTGCTCCATAAGCAAGCCAAAAGTGTGCGATATTTATGGAAATCTGGTTGATGATGCAGAACGATGTGGGTGCCCGGAGAATTCTGTTAAACGTGGAAGCGAGTGTATATTCAGCTGTGAAGACGGAACACCTATAGGAAGCTGTTCGATTGACCAGCCATTTTACTGCAATTCTGAAGCTGTTTTGGAAGAGAAAGTAAGTACCTGTGGATGTCCTCCTGGATATGATGTTTATGGGGAAAGCTGCAAGAATTCATGTGAAGATGGAACTTCAAAATATTCCTGCTCAACTGCAAGCCCTCCATACTACTGCGATGAAGATTATGAATTGATTATGAATCCGCTCGTATGTGGATGCCATTCCTGGGAATTCCTCTTGGAAGGAAAGTGCTTCGACCCTAGTGCCCAAGAATACACAAAGGGGGAAACACTACGGGTAACTGAAACTCTAAGTATGAGAATAGATAAGGTTTACCTAGAGAATTGCGATGATGGAACGTATATGAGAATTCAGCTTACTGTTGCAAATTCAGGAAAGGATAGTGTGGAGCTTGATGAAAACCACTTCAAATTCTTTAGGGATGAAAACAGGGGTGAGACAAGGAGGCCCAGTGGGTGCTCAGTAGGGCACATGTTTAGGTGGGGAACCCTAAGGGCAGAAGAAACGGAAGTCGGTCAGATGTGGTTTAGGCTGGCCAGGGGAGCGGGAGACGAATACCACATGGAGTACCTGCATTACTACACTCCCAGTGTACTGAAAGAGTTTTACATTAATTTGGAAGAGGATTGATAAAATGGTGGGAGGAAAGCTACAAAAAACAAGGGTAAGGGTCTTCTATTGCTCAAAAAGCGGAAACACAAAAAAAGTCGCGGAAGCGATTGCTGATGAGATGAAGACTGAGGCGGTTGAGGCTGCTGCAGTAGGCAGCGGATACGATATGAAAAAATGCGATCTCATTTTTGTGGGAAGCGGAAACTACAAATCTGCACCTGGAAATGAGATGGTGGAATTTCTGAAATCAGTTGTGCCTGCAGAAGAAAGGTATGCTGCGCTATTTGGAACTGCTGGAGGAAGCAACAAAGGGCACCTTTCAAAGATGAAGGAAATTCTGGAAGAAAAAGGGATTACGGTGCTGGATGACTGGTGTTGTCCTGGACAGGAATATGAATTAAAAAATATAGGCAGGCCCAATGAAGAGGACCTGGAAAAGGCAAGAGACTTTGCCAGAAAAACACTAAGGAAAATAGAAGTTCTTTAGCTTCTCCTGACAAAGAACGCTACAATTGCTAATAGGGCAAATGCTGTTCCGCATGCTGATTCTTCTGTAGCTGATTCAGATGAGGTTCCGGTGGGAAGACCTACTCCAAGAGAACTATCCTCTTCACTTCCATCTTCGGAAAATAGTTCAGGGGTTGGTTCTCCGCCCTCTTCTCCATCAAGAGGAACTATTCCTTCTTCACCAATAGCAATTGAATCTCCATCTTCGTTGGTAAATACGGGTCCGCCAAGTCCTCCGGAATCGGCAGGCTCAGGTTCCGGGTCAGGCTCAGGATCTGGATCCGTAGTTGTTGTGGTGGTAGTTGTGGTTGTTCCGCCTACTGGAACGGTCTCCCCTACGCTTACTATTGTTCCGGCAAATACACTGCCAAAGAGAACGAGCAGCATTGCAAATGTCAATATGTTTCTTGTCATAGTAATATTAGGGGAAAGCAGGCATAAATAGGTTTCTGAATCTACAGAGGGGCTGTGGTGAGCACGCTTATTCCATAGATTATTGCCGCACAAATAAAACCAACAAAGAGGCTCTTTGCTGCTGAGATTGCCAGGTTTTCCTTGGAAAGTTTACCTAAGAAAACACCCAGGAAGATAAATAGCAACATACAGGAGAGAAATGAGAGATAATATGCAGTTACTGTGTCAATCAGGGAAGAAGCTGAAGCGAAAAAAGGAAGCAGCACAAATAGTATGGACAGAAGCGGAGCAATGCCTGCACTCAATGAAACATAAATTGTGGCAAACCGTTCGGCTTCCGAAATCTTGGTTTCTTTCAGGCTCCTGAGCATTTTCCTCTCAAGGTCTTTGCGGGCTTTGGTGCGCTCCGCTGCTTCTGCCAAATAGGTGCCCCACACCCCTGAGACAAATATGGCAGCCCCTGCACCTGAGCCCATAGTTACAATTACCTGGGAATCCGTCAGCCCTGCCAGGAATGAACCAAGCAGAACACCAAAAAGCATAAGCACTCCATCAAAGGTATTAGTTACAAAATACCTTCTGGCAAGCTTTGACATGCCAGTAATGTCTTCATAATAATCCATTTTCTCCTTGAAGGACATTTTTTCACTCTATTCAAAACTCATCCGAGGCAGGGGTTCCCTTTGTTGTGAAAACATTGTCTATTGAGTGGATAGTTGCTCCTGTGCTTTCAATTGCCTGGTTTATGTCATCATAGTCGAGTGTAGGACCGCTTACTGAGATTTTTACATTCTCCACCTTTTTGTCTATCTCTATAAGATCTACATGCACACTCTCTACTCCATCCAAAGCATTGATGTTCCTTGAAAGCTCTAGTATTGAAGGCTCCATTGGTTTGAGCACATCTAACACGATCTTCTGAACTTTAACTTCATCCATATTGAGATATCTTGAACAAAGAATATAAAAGGCTTGAGCAAAGAGAGCCAATTTAATCTTTTTGCAACCAATGTATGGATATGAGAAGATTTCTTGTTCTTGTTCTGGTGTTTGGGTTTCTTCTGGCAGGGTGCACAACCACCACTGAAAAAACCGATGGTGGATGGGACCTACCAGCTGGTCCGGTTGAATGCAGTGATACTGATGGTGGAAAGGATGCGTTCAATGCAGGCACTGTTTCCTTTGGGGAAGAACGGGGTATTGACAGATGCCTTGGAAATGGGGAAATGGTGATGGAATATTATTGTTCAGGGGGACAGATGAAGAGTGAGGATATTGAATGCTCTATAGGGCAGAAATGCTATGACGGAGAATGTAGGGAGGTTGGCTGTTTTGATACTGATGGTGGAGCAATTGCATCAATTATGGGAACAGTGAGCTATGATACTGAAGAATATACTGATGTATGCCTTAATGAGCACCAGCTCAAAGAATACACATGTGGAGAAAGCGGCATTGTTGAAGAAGTTATTGAATGTGGAAGCAATGAAAAATGCAGTGGCGGAAAATGTGTTGGGCTTCCCCAATGCTCTGATTCGGATGGAGGGGAAGAAATCTTTGTGAAGGGAACTACAACTTATGGCTCAACTGTATATGAGGATTACTGCCTGAGCTACAATGTGATTTATGAGTATTATTGTGAGGATGGAGTACTGAATCAGAAACAGGTTATGTGTCCAGATGGAATGGACTGTGAGAATGGGTATTGTGTGGAGTTCGAAGAAGAGAGGGTGTGTGAAGATACTGATGGCGGAAAGAGCACACACAGAAAAGGAACTATAACATACTGGGTAGGGAATGTGGAATATAGTGAAACAGACAAGTGCTATGACCAGTATTCTGTGCTTGAGGTTTGGTGCACTGAGGATGGGGGAAAAGGCTTTGGGATAATCGAGTGCGAGGGTGACGAGTGGTGCGAAGATGGGGAGTGCACTGATTGATAAGGAACCTCTTCAGGAGATAAAGGAGAGGAATGCTCGGGTTGAAGCAGACAAAGCTTGGGAAACGAGCTGGACAAGGCGCGGACTCATCGCGGTGTTCACGTATTTCATCGTAGTGATATTCCTCGTTAGTATTAACGCCCAAGACCCGTGGCTGACTGCACTTGTACCTGCGGGGGCATACTTGCTATCCACGCTCACTCTTCCTTTCATCAAGAAGTGGTGGGTTGCGAATTCATACAAAAAGTAGATGTGTTGGAAAGGATACGCTTAAGTCCGGGCTGGATCTAGTCGGGAAAATCTAGGTGAGAAAATGACAAAAGATAAGGAAATATACAAATGCAATGTTTGTGGGAATATTGTGGAAGTGATTAAGGGAATGGGGGTTCCGCTCGTTTGCTGCGGGCAGAATATGGAGCACCTTGTTGAAAAAAACGAAGATGAGGGAATGGAAAAGCACGTTCCTGTAATTGAGAAAACCGAAAAAGGATTCAAAGTAAAGGTGGGTTCAGTTCCACATCCTATGGAAGATGCTCACTTTATTCAATGGATTGAGCTTCTTGCAAATGGAAAAATTTACAGGGAGCACCTAAAACCAGGAATGAACCCGGAAGCAGAATTCTGTATTGAGGCTTCTTCGGTAACCGCAAGGGAATACTGCAATATCCACGGGCTCTGGAAAGGCTCTATCTAGGCCTATGGTGGCCCCATTTTCCAAGGGCCTCCCTTAATTCTTTTCCTGTTTTTGCTTTTTCCTTAAGGGAAATTCCTTCCATTACTGCAGCAATTGCCTGCATTGTTGCTGCTGCGCCTGCACGGGTTCCTTTAGGATGCCCGTGGATTCCTCCTGAAACAAGAAGCACAAGCTCGTTTCCATAAATCTTCATTACATCCGGAACTAAACCGGGGTGCAAACCACCTGAAGAAGCAGGGAATACTGTTTTTGTGTTTCCCCAGTCTTGCTCAAGAAGCAGGTTTTTCTTTGCTTTTGTTTTCTTTTCCCGAAGTACATCTGCAATTGCAGTAACTTCTGATTTTGTACCTACAAGCTTTCCTACTGCGGTTCCTGTATGGATATTGTTTACACCGATTACACGCATTATCTTTGCAAGAAACTGCATGGTCATTCCATGCTTTGGGTTTCGGTCAAAGGAAGCGTGCATTGCACGGTGAGCGTGGATTGCAAGGCCTAAATCTCCACAATAGTCCCGCAAGGTTTGCACTGCTGAAGTTCCTGTAACTACTACATCAATCATTATGTAGTCCCATCCAGCATCTGCAACAATCTTTGCGCGTCTTTTCATCTCTTCTGTTTCGGCTGTGATGTTGAAGAACGCAGATTTCTTTTCTCCTGTGAGTTTTTCGGCCTTGTCCCTTAACTTAGTCATTATCTTTACGCGCTCTTCAAAACGATTGAACTTCTGAGAAGTAAGGTTCTCATCATCTTTTACAAAATCAAAGCCTCCCATCCAGGTTTCGTATCCTATTTGTGCGTGCTCTTTTGCACTAAAACCGATTTTGGGCTTTACTACTGCACCTGTGAGGGGGCGCTTTTTTACACCCATGAGCTTCCTTATTCCACTCATTCCGTACAGGGGGCCCTTGAAACCCTTGATGTAGTTTAGGGGAAGAGTCGCATCAATTAGACGAAGATTCTTTACTCCCTTCATTCCGAATATATTTCCTGCAATTCCGGAAAGAAGTTGGGCCATGTTCCCGTCTTCCCAGAGGCCCTTTGGATATGCAACTTTGAGATAATTTCCATTCATGTGGAATGCGGTGGCCTGAAGCCCCTTCATACGAAGCGGGAGTTTTGTTAATGTAGTCCAGGTTCCAGTGGAGCTTTCGGAAGCAATCCTTCCTGCGGATTCCTTCTTACTCATTCCTGCGGGGGGCTCAAAGTAGAAAAGAACTATGATGTCGTCTTTTGCTGGCTTGTAGCTAAAATCCACAAATTTGTCGTACCAATCAATTTTTGCCATGGGGAAAACAAACAGGCAAGGAATATAAGATTAATGTGGCTCAGGGGCTTCCCTTCCTGTCATGGGTTCAGTAAGGTATTTCACAAGAATTGGGCCGCAGAACGTGGTCGCAATGCTGAGAACAATCATTGCAGTGATGAGAATATCGTCTATAAGACCCAGTTCTCTTCCAACAAACGCAACCGCAAGAGTCGTGCTTAGCTGGGGAATTGTCGCAGCTCCTGCGATTACACTCTCCTTGGAGGTGAATCCGTTTGCCTTTCCTGCAAGAAGCCCCCCAATGAATTTGGAGAGAACTGCTGCGGCCACTATTATGAGGATTATCGTGAGGCCTTCCCCTCCCCCAAAGAGCACTCCCACATCCATCTCTGCT